>CAZCFU010000004.1:0-29912 GCA_964498005.1 uncultured Oscillospiraceae bacterium
ACCAGTGCGTGCCCATGCTGGGGGCGGAGCAGATGGTCATGATCCTGGCCTGCGCCATCGGCTGGGGGCTGGTCTACGCCGCCGGAAGCCTGATCACGATGGAGAAACGGGACATTTAAGGAGGAATTTCCATGCTGCCTGCCCTGATTCTGGCCCTCACCGCCCTTGGCGCGGCCCTGCTGCGCCTGCTGGCCTATCGGAACCAGCTGCTGGAAATGGCCCGGGTTTTGGAGGAGACCCCCGTTGAGAGCAACCTGCGGCTGACGGTGCGGATGCCCGGCGCGGCTCCCCGGAGGCTGTGTCAGGCGGTGAACACACGGCTGGAATCGGGGCGGCAGCTCCGCCAGGAGACCTTACGGGGCGAGCGGGAGCTGAAGTACACCATGGCCTGCATCTCCCACGACATCCGCACCCCGCTGGCCGGGGCCATGGGCTATTTGCAGCTGCTGGACGGGGAACCAAACCGCCGGGAGGAATACCTGATTATCGTGAAAAAGCGGCTGGAGGAGCTGGAGGGGCTGCTGGACGAGCTGTTCCTCTATACCCGGCTGATCAACGGCTCTCTGCCGCTGGAGTGCGGGGAGATAGAGGCTCTTCCGCCGCTGTGGGAGGCGCTGGCGGAATTTTATCCGCGGTTGGAAGCGGCGGGCATCCAGCCGGAGCTGAGCTTCGAGCGGGAAGATATGCGGGTCTGGGCCAGCCCCGAAGCGCTGGGGCGGGTGTACCGGAACCTGATCGCCAACGCCCTCCGCCACGGCGGCGGGGGGCTGGCCGTTTCCGCGCGGGACGGAGCGGTATGCTTTTCCAATCCGCTGGGCCCGGGCCCCGCGCCGGACGCGGATCATCTCTTTGACCGCTTCTACCAGAGCAGTCCCGCCCGGGGGAAGGGCGGGGCCGGGCTTGGCCTGGCCATCGTTCGGGAGCTGATGGAGCGGATGGGCGGCCGGGTGTCCGCGCAAATCGTGGATGACGAACTGGAAATCAAGCTTGCTTTTTCCACACAGATGGGCAGAGACAGCTGAGACGCGTCGGAGATCTTTTTACCGAGAATTGTGGTACTGTGGAACTTCTGGCTGTCCACATACGCCTTCAGCATTTCCTTTGGTGTCTTTTCCATGATGATACATCCTTTCAATCAAGTTCGTTTCCTGCCCCGGTCCTTGACTGAAGGGATGTCTTTTATTCGCTTTTACACAATTCTTTCGGGGAATGACGGTTGCCGAGTAATTTCGAGGTTTGATGGATAAAAAACCGGTCTGCTGGTCCTCATAGGACCAGGCAGACCGGTTTTTATGCTCTTTATTTCAACGTAGATCACATCTCCGCGTTTTGCGGGCACACTTGAAATACACACTCTAACTCGCCGGTATCGTATACGGACTCTTCCATCGCGTGAAGGAACCGATCCACCAAAATCGCGCCCCGACCACGCCGTCCGGTTTATCCAATGGAAGTGCGCCACATCCAGCAAAAAAAACTCGACTTAATGGGGATTTGGTGGTATACTATAAACGTGAACAGCGAAAGTATAATAAGATTTTTTCAAAAAATTCTCTGTTGTTCTTGACGTTCGAAAATAAAATAATATAATGATGTTGGGAAACCTCATCGGATAGGAGGACACTGTGAAACTTACAAGAAGCGAGCTGGAGATCATGGAGACCCTTTGGGAGGCGGGGCGCCCACTGGCGCGGTTTGAGATTTTGGAGCAAAGCGAGGATGCCAGCTGGAGCCCCAGGACGATTCATATTTTGCTCAATAGCTTGCTGAAAAAGGAGGCGATCCGAGAGGCAGGATTTGTTAAGAGGGTCAAGACCTATGGGCGGATATACGCTGCCAATATCTCCCGGGAGGAGTACTATTCCGAGACTTTATTCCGGGGGAAGGGCGCGCAGTCTATCCCCGCGTTCTTTTCCATGCTGCTGAAGAGCGACGATCTGACCGAGGAAACAGTGGACGAGATGGAAAGGATGCTGGCTGAGCGGAGAAAGGAACTGGGATTGGACGAATGATCTCGGGCTTTTCTGTAATCAGCGCCGCGTTCCTCTACAGCTGTATGCTGCTCCTTATCAGCTTGCTGCGGCATAGCACCCCTTTCCTGAAAAGGGGTGGCGTGTCCGCTTTGCTGCTGTTGTCCGGCGCGGCTACACTGCGGCTGGTCCTGCCGTTTGAGATACCAGCTGCTTTTACATATCGGTCATGGAACGTTTTGGGCGGGCTCCAGATCTTTTTGCGTGAGCATACGACCGCGACAAGGGCCTTTCTGGCAATCTGGGTTATCGGCGGGGTCATCGTTGTGGGGTGGAACGCTTTCGACCTGTACCGTGCCCGCAAACGGTGCCGCGGTTATACCGTCGTAGAACGTGAACTCGTGCAGGAAATTGCCCGGCGGAATTCCATCCCCTGTCCGGTGGTGGTATCACCTGACGTTGAGGTCCCCTATGTGGCCGGGTTCTTTCATCACACCATCTACCTCCCTGACCTGGATATGCGGGAGGACAGGCTTGAACTGGTCCTGCTCCATGAGGCCCAGCATATCCGGCACCATGACGCGCTGTTTAAGCTGCTTTTCGGGGTTGTGATGACGGCGATGTGGTGGAATCCGGTTGTCTACCTGTTCTGGGGCGAGTTTGACACCCTGCTTGAACTGCGCTGTGACGCGGGGGTGACGGCCGGGATGAGCGACAAGGAACGGTTTGAGTACGTGGAAGCGCTGAAGGAAATGGCGAACCTGATCGTGAAAGGCAGGCGGGCGCCCGCGCTGGCGCTGGACGAGTCGTCTGCGGTGGGCAGGAAGGGGAAGCGCCTGATCCAGCGGACGAGCGTAATACTTGCCGGCACAGGCAAACCGCCGCGGAGCCTGCGCCCCGTGGCGCAGTGTGTAGTCCTGCTCTTGTTCTGTGCGTCTTACTTGATCGTTTTTCAGGCGGCGATTGCGCCATCAGTGGAAAATTTTCAAGATGATTCAAGAACTTATTATTTTGAAAACTATGATGATCCTAATATAGAAGATGGAATATATAGTACGCTTATCGTCCAAGGGGACGATGGCCGATATAAGTTGTTTATCAACTACAGGTTTATTCGTTACCTGTCTGAAGATGAGGTCGCTTCGGATGAATATAAAAATTTATTGATTGCGGAGGAGAACATACAATAATGAAACAACGTATTTTAAGTGCCGCTTTGGCGGTATTGTGTGCCCTGACCCTGCTTACATCGGGGATCGCCCCGGCCCATGCCTATGCGCCACCCAGTGAAGGTGACGCGGTGATTCAGTCCGAGGAAATCCGTATTTATTATCGGCTTAGGGATGGCGTGAAGGAGATGCGTATTTGGTCGCTCACATACGGGCACTGGATCACCGATTGGTTCCCCTGCCCGGTTCAGCCCTGAGCCAATTTTATAGAGGTTTGAGAAGCGGCGGTATTTCTTCGGAAATGCCGCCGCTTTTTTGCTTCGTTTTTCTTTATGACTGTTATCACAAGCTATAATTATGTGCCCAATGGAAAGAAAGTATCCTTGATTTCCTGAAGACATGGGGCTTTTTCGCCGCGGATGCTGTGCGGCCACGCCATGCGCGGCCAAAACCTAATGTGACCGCAGAAATCGGGTTTGGTGAATCCACCAGACCCGATTTTGCGTCTCTGCCTTTTGCTTACCGGCGTTGGAGGGGCCGAAGCTTAGCCTCGATCCATTTCCACAAGTTGCTCCGCGCTGACGCGGTCAGTGAACAGGATATTGATCAGTTTGCCCCGGATTGCCCCCAGACAGGCGCTCATGCGTTCTGGCCCGGACACAGCGGCAATCACCTTGGGAATCTTGGGAATATTTTCAAAATGGATGCCCAAACAGCGCAAGTTAATGGAGTGGTCAACTTGGCGGCCATAAATATCGAAAAACTGCCCAAAAATATGCCCGACACAGTTCAGATGAATCAATTCCTGGATGGTTTCCCCATCCAGGTACTTTGATAAAAACGAGGTTTCATGCCAGTTGTCGGCCAGCGCGCCGATGCCCGTGACGACGACTTCTGTCTGAGAAATCAATTCCAAGGTCCTGCAGATAGAGGGCTCGTTCTCCAGCTCCGTACGTAGAGTCTCGTTCTTTAGGTAAAGAGGGGCGTTCAAATAATACGCCGTCCCCCCGCATAGGGCGAGCATACGGCGCACCAAGTCCTCGGAAGAGCTGGATGACTCCGATGTGCTTTCGCAGCCGTGTATCTGGACAAAGCGCAAATCGGCGCGCTTCGGTTCCAGTGGCTTGAAGGTATCCAGCACCCGGGCCATTACGGTTCCGCGGCTTATCCCGAAAACAGAGTTTTCTTTCATGTTTGTGCCTAAATAATTGGACAACCGTTCACATAACGCGTCAAAAATCTGCGCTTTTTCCGCGTTTCCAAAATCATAGATATAGGCTTCCTTTAAATGCAGCCTTGTACACAGCAAGTCTTCCAGATAGTAGCAGCGTTCAGAGCTGGGATGAATTTTAATTTCTATCAGCCCGCTGTCGCGGCCGGCCTGCAAAAGTCTCGATATACTAGTTCGGGAAATGTACATTGCCTTCGCGATTTCCGCCTGGGTCATTCCCATATTGTAATACATATTAGCAACTTCACAAATCAGGCTGTTCTTTCGTTCGGAATTCATGGTAACACACCGCCTTTCAACCTTTGCTGTTTCTACGCCAAATCGCGCCGCTTTTGTGGAGCGGCTGGAGCAATTGGGTGGAATGCTTGCTACATTATAAAAAATTAAGCCCCGACTGTCAATTGTCCAATGGCATTTTTGAACATATGACCAAAATAAAATGCACATATGTGCTTAATTATAGGAATTTTACAAAAAACATTGACATTTTTCCTTCTTGGTGTAGAATTCAAAGTACAGTAAAGAGAGAATTTGTTCAATATGATATGCGATATGGAGGCATCTGAATGAACATTAAAAAGAAAGTGGTTTATCAAATGGAGTTCCCCTATGCGATTGCGACGTATCGCGGCCCGGATGGGGTTCGGGTCGCGTGTGCCACAGAGACATCGGGCAGCGGGATTTCATTCTCCGCAACCGATGGCGGCGACATCAAAACACTTTGGACCGAGCCAGGCGGAACGATGACGATTGCGCCGCGGGGGACAGAAGACTTTTTGGTTACCCACCGCTTTTTCAAACGTTTTCAGGCACAGGACGCCGTGGTGACGGCGGTGCTCAAGCAAAGCGATGGAAGATGGAGAAAAAAAGAAGTGCTCAAGCTCCCCTATCTGCACCGCTTCTGCGTTTTGCGTGTTGGGGATCAGGACTGGCTGCTGGCGGGAACTCTCTGCGATAAAAAGGATTCCTTTGAAGATTGGAGCCATGCTGGCGGCATATATGTGGGGAGGATTCCGGAGGATCTTGAGCAGCCTATCGAAGTGAAGCAAATCTATCACGGCATTCATAAAAACCATGGGATGTTCTGTGGGGTCCATCGGGGCAGAGAAGTCGCCATTGTCACAGGATGCGAAGGCGCGTTTGAGGTTATTCCACCGGAAACGCCCGAGGGTACGTGGCAGGTCGATCAGCTCCTGAACACGGAAATCAGTGATATCCGTGTATTTGACCTGGATGGCGACGGGAAGGAGGAACTTATTACTATTGAAGGATTCCACGGGGATCGGCTGAAAGTGTACCATGAGGTGAACGGCTCGTATGAATTGGCATACGAGTATCCCATCGCTTTTGGGCATGGCCTCTGGTGTGGCACGATGCTGGGAAGGAGCACCATCCTGATTGGGTATAAAAACGCAAATGGCGCGTTGGTCGCGCTGCAAAAGCGGCCCGGGGCTGGTTTTTCCATGGACGTTACGGTAATTGACGAGCTGGAGCAGGTGGCGAACCTGGATGTATATGATGCCGGAGAGTCGTTTTACATCTATGCGGCGTGCAGCGTGGGAAACGTGAACCTGTATCAGCTTCAGAAATCGTAACAGTCAAATAAAAAAGGAAAAGGAGTAAAACGATGAAAAATGCAAATGAAATCACCCGTGAGCAATGGGTACAGGACTGCTTCCCCGAATGGGGAAGGTGGCTGATTGAAGACATCGAAGAGTGCGAGGTGCAGCCCGGCACCTTTACGGCCTGGTGGCTGGGCTGCACAGGGATCTGGATCAAGTCAGAGGGCGGTTGCAATCTGTGCGTCGACCTCTACTCCGGGATCTCCAAAACGACTCACTATAAATGGCCGGAAGGCCACCGGGGCCCCAATTTCCAACTGGGCCGCATTGCCGGCAGCAATGGAATTCATATGAACCCCCGGAATATTCCCCATGTAATTGACCCGTTCCAGATCAAAGAGATTGACGCCATGTTGGCCACCCATGACCATGCGGATCATATGGACATCTATAGCACAGGGGCCATTCTGAAGCTGCCGGGCGTCCCGTTCATTGGGCCTAAGTTCTCCGCTGACAAGTGGAGGGGCTGGGGCGTTCCCGAGGACCGCATCATTGAGGTCAAGCCCGGCGACACCTTGAAGTTCAAGGACACCGAGATTTTGGTGCTGGACTCCTTCGATCGCACTGCGCTGGTCACTGCGCCGCCTCTGGGCAGCATTGTGGGACGGTTCCCGGGTGATATGGACGAGCGCGCGGTCAACTATCTGATCAAAACGCCCGGCGGCAGCTTCTATCACAGCGGTGACTCTCACTTCTCGGATTATACGCTGCGCCATGGTAAGATGTACGATATTGATGTGGCAATCGCGGCCTTTGGCGAGAATCCCAAGGGTATCTCCGACAAAATTACGGCTTCCGACGTTCTGCGCATGGCGGACAACCTTGGCTGCAAGGTCATGATCCCGGTTCACTATGACATCTGGCCCACCTTCTACACTGATCCAAATGAAATCAAGCTGCTCTATGACTACAAGAAGGACATGATGGAGTATAAGTTTAATTTGTATATTTGGGCCGTCGGCGGCAAATTCACTTATCCCAATGACGCAAACCGGGTAAAATACAGCTATCCCCGCGGTTTTGACGACGCCATGGAGAACGAGCCCAACATTCCCTATAAGTCATTCCTGTAAAGACGGCCTGAAAACCAGCGCGGCGAGAGCGACATCCATACCAACACGCGAGTAGAAATTGATGTATACATTTATGATTTGGAATGCGGACTCTAGGGATCAGCAAGCATTCCCGTGAAAAATAAGGAGGAGTATTTATGAAAAAGGCCCTTAGTATGATTCTTATCGCGGCAATATTCCTTATGCTCACCGCTTGCCAGGGTGAAACTACGCCGACAGCCGCTCCCGCTTCCCCTGCCGCGCCCACTGAAGCGGTTGGTTCTACACAATCGGAACAGCCTTCCATTAACTATCCGGTCAAAGACATTGAACTGATCATTCCTTTTGCCGCCGGTGGCGCCACCGACTTGGGCGCCCGTATTCTGGCAAAATATCTGGCTAATTATCTGGGCGTCAATATCAACGCCCTCAACATTACCGGCGCTTCCGGCGCGGTTGGTATGCAGGAGTGCATGAATAGCACGGCGGATGGCTATACCCTCGTTATCCAGGCGTCCAGTATGCCTATGCACAACGCCCTTGGTACATTTGACATCTCCTATGACGACCTGGAATGTGTGGCCGGCCTGTTTAGCAACCTCCAGTGTATTTGTGTTCGCTCGGACTCGGACATCGAGACCATTGAGGATCTGATTGACGCGCTGAAAAATGATCCGGATTTCAAATTTGGCGCCTTTACCAACTCCATCGCGCTGGGGGTCGTCCTCGCCATTGAAGATTACATCGGTGCAGAGGTCAACCTGGTAGACGTAGCCGAGGAGAGCAAGACCACCGAGCTGCTGGCCGGCCGTATTGACTGTCTGAGCGACTTCGTTTCCTCGGTCGACCCATACCTCCAGTCAGGGGATTTCCGCTGCATTGGTGTTTTCGCCGACGAGCGGCTGGAGGCCTACCCTGATGTGCCCACCTTTAAAGAAAGCGGTATTGATTACTCCATGACCATTCCCTATTTCGGGCTGATGGCCCCCAAGGGCGTTGATCCGCAGATCACAGCTTACCTGAACGAGAAATTGAGCGAGTGTTTTGCCAACGAGCCCGAGATGGTGGAGGAGCTGGCCGCCCTGAACTATGTTGCCGACTACAAGGGCAGCGCGGATTACTATGACACGCTGAAGAACAATTTTGAAACCTTTGAAGAATTTGTGGGAAGTCTAAATGGATGACGTTTAGCGGGCAAAGGAGACTTTATGAGTGAATTGATTTTTCTTGGCATACTGGCGGTTCTTGGAATCATCTGCTTTGGGGAAACTACGACCTATACAGTCGCTCCATATGATCGAACCGGCGGGCCAGCTATCTATCCTCAAATTGTGCTCGTTCTACTGTTTGTGGCACTGGCTCTCCGGGCGATCCAGCTCCTTGTCTCAAAAAAGCGGGAGAAATTCAAATGGTTTACCCTGTTTCACGGCCCAAGAGGTGTTTTTTTCGCGGCGTTCCTGCTGTTTGTGATCCTGATGAAGCCGCTGGGCTTTATTGTGGACGCGACTCTGTTTTTGACCTTTACGTCGTTGTTCCTGTACTATAAAACCACAGATGACAAGTCCCTGGGCGGGCCAAAGACGATCCTTCTCCGGTTTGTTGTCGCCGCGGTCTTTTCCGGCATCGTGTACTTCTTCTTCTCGGAGGTTCTGCATGTGGCGGTGCCGAAGGGCGTCCTGTCAATCGTTTTGTAAGGGAGGTGGAATATTATGCTTGACGTATTGGCAGTTACCATCTGTGATCCATTTTTCCTGTTGCTAGTGTTTCTTGGAACCGTGCTTGGCATTGTATTCGGCGCAATTCCCGGCCTGAATACGCCCGTTGCGATTGCGTTGGTGCTTCCCATCACCTACACCCTCAATATTCCATATACCTGCGGGCTTTTAATGGGTGTTTTCATGGGCGGCGTATCTGGCGGTTTGATTTCCGCAATCCTCTTAAACATCCCAGGTACGGCGTCCGCCATCGCCACGGTGTTGGACGGACATCCGATGGCAAAACAGGGAAGGGGCGCCCAGGCGCTGGCTATCGGCACCTTCGTCAGCTTTATTGGCGGCATTTTCAGCGCGGTGGTGCTGGCCTGTTTCACGCCGCTTCTGTCCAAATTTGCCCTCCAGTTTGGCCCTTGGGAATATTTTGGCGTCACCCTGTTTGCGCTGACGCTGGTGATCACGTTGATGGAAGGGAAGGCGATCAAGGGCCTGATTTCAACGCTCATCGGGCTGCTTCTTGCCACGGTGGGTATGAGCCCGATTGATGGCACGCAGCTCCGCTTCACCTTTGGCAACTTAAACCTGGCGGGCGGCTTTGACATCATTCTGGTTGTGATTGGCCTGTATGCCTTTTCTGAGATCCTGGTCACCGTTGGCGAGCTGAAAGAGGACAAGCAGCTGATCCAGTATGAAAAAAAGTGGTTCTACTATCCGAATTTTAAGGATCTCAAGGGGCAGGGCGGGAATATTGTCCGCTCCTCCATCCTGGGCACCCTGATCGGCATCCTGCCCGGGATCGGCGCTACTGTGGCCGGTATGTTCAGCTATACACAGGCCAAACGGTTTAGCAAGCATCCGGAGAAGTTCGGAACCGGCTGTGTCGACGGCATTGTCGCCTCCGAAACAGCCAACAATGCGGTCACCGGGGGCGCGCTAGTTCCCTTGCTGGCGCTGTCGGTTCCCGGCGACCCCAGTACAGCGGTTATTCTCGGCGCGTTCATGATCCAGGGGATTTCCTGTGGGCCGCTCCTGATCACACAGCACATGGATGTGTTCCAGACGGTGCTGGTGGCAGTGTTTGTGGCAAACATTTTTATGTATGTTGTCCAGGCCGGTACGATCCGTTGGACCTCCCAGCTGCTATTGGTCCCCAAGTATATCCTGATGCCGCTGATTGTGGCGTTTTGCAGCATGGGGGCGTTTACCGTAAACAACCGGCTCTTTGACCTTTACGTGCTTTTGGTGTTCGCGGTGATTGGCTTCATCCTCAAGGATAACGATTACCCCTTGATGCCCATGGTTTTGGCATTCATTCTGGGTGACTTGATTGAGCCTTATTTCCGGCGCTCGGTGCTGTATTACAAGGGGAACCTTCTCAACGCGTTTACCAGCTTCTCCCTGGGCACTCTGTTTGTCGTCCTGGCTGTGCTCTCCCCCTTTATAGGGATGGCTTATGACCGGTACAAAAAGAAGAAGCGCGCGCAGGCTGTATCCGCGGAGGGCGGCGAATGATTAAAGAGACGAGGAAAGAGCCCGATGGTCTTCCCCCGTCCGCACTAAGGCTAAAAGCCGCTCAAAAGCGGCAATCCATGAGGTAAGGTGATTCCGTTGAAACCGTTTGATGAAACCTGTCGGGAAATCCGAAGGCTCACGCTGGACTGCGTCTACAGCATTGGCAAAGGCCATATCGGCGGCTGTATGTCCATCGTTGAGGTTCTTACGGTTCTGTATTTCGATAAGATGAACATAGACCCGAAGAATCCCAATATGGAGGGCCGGGATCGGCTTGTTGTGTCCAAAGGGCACGCGGGGCCGGCCGTTTACGCCACGCTGGCGGAGCGGGGATATTTTCCCAAAGAGCAGCTGCGTACGCTAAACAAAATTAGTACCAATCTTCCCAGCCATTGCGACATGAATAAAACGGCCGGCATTGATATGACAACCGGCTCTTTGGGACAGGGTTTTTCCTGTGCGGTCGGGATTGCCACTGGGGCTCAGATTCGGGGCCATGATGCCACGGTTTACACCATCATTGGAGACGGCGAGTCTCAGGAGGGGCTTGTCTGGGAAGCCGCGATGTTCGCGGCGCATCGAAAACTGGATCGTTTGATTGCGTTTACGGACTGCAACCAAATGCAGATCGACGGCATGGTGGATGAGGTGTGCGGCCTGGGGGACCTGGAGGGCAAATGGAAATCCTTTGGATGGTTTATACAGCGTGTGAACGGGCATGATTGCGCCGCGATTGGGGCTGCCATTGACCGCGCGAAGGAGCAGCGCGGCTGTCCGTCCATGATACTGCTGGACACCGTCAAGGGAAAGGGACTGACCTTCGCTGAGAAGGCCGGGCCGGCTTGCCATAGTATGTCCATCAGCGAGGAGCAGTACCGCTCTGGAATGGAAGAGTTGGGTGGAGGACTGGCATCATGGAAATGAGGAAAGTGTTTAGCGGCTATCTGCGGGAAGCCATGGCACGTGATACACGGCTGTGTGTCCTAGACGCGGATTTGGCTAACGCGAACGGCACCCTGTCGCTGCGCAAAGACTATCCTGATCGCGCCTTCGACGTGGGCATCGCGGAGCAGAATATGGCGAGCATGGCGGCGGGGCTGGCATCGTACGGGTTTATTCCGTTCATTACCACGTTTGCTTGCTTTGCGTCCAGGCGTATCTGCGATCAGGTTGCGATTTCCTGTGCTTATGCGAAGCAAAATGTAAAAATTGTGGGGACGGATCCCGGCATTACTGCCGAGTACAACGGCGGCACCCACATGGCCATTGAGGATCTGGGCGTACTGCGCAGTATTCCGGGGTTGCTGCTGTTTGAGCCCTGCGACGAGCAGGAGCTCCTTCAGGGGCTGCCTCAGATCATTCAGCACGAGGGGCCGGTATACCTGCGGCTCCATCGCAAGGAGACCCCGGTGCTGCACGATGAAAGCTACCGATTCGATCTGCTGCGGGCCGACGTTTTCCGTCCCGGTACAGACGTGACCCTGTTCGCGTCAGGATGCGTCATGATGAATTACGCGCTGGAGGCCGCAAGTCTGCTCGCTGAGGAGGGAATCAGCGCAGAGATCGTTGACGTACATACGGTGAAGCCCATTGACGCGGAAACGATTTTGGAATCGGCCCAGCGGACTGGCGCGGCGGTTACCTGCGAAAACCATAACGTAATCGGCGGACTGTATTCCGCCGTCTGCGAGGCGTTGGCTTCCACGTGCCCGATCCCTGTCGCGGCCATTGGATTTGGCGACGTGTGCGGCGAGGTTGGTTCGGTGCCGGAATTAGCAGAAAAGCACCATATGCTGCCAAAGGATATTGCGGCGGCGGCCAGAGCGGTGATTCGCTGGAAGGAAAGGGGAACCGCTCAGTAAAAAGTGAAAGTAGGAGGTTCGATTCAAATGGCAAAAGTAAAGATGACGCCCAGCGAGGCAATGGTAGAGGTCCTTCTTCAGGAAGGCGTGAAGCACGTAACCGGCATTGTCGGGTCTGCGTTTATGGATATGCTGGATCTGTTTCCGGACGCCGGTATTGAGTTTATTCCGGTTCGCCATGAGCAGACAGCGGCTCATATGGAGGACGCGTTTTCCCGGATCACCGGTGTGGCCGGCGTTTGCACCGCTCAAAACGGCCCTGGATTGACCAATATGGTGACATCCGTGGCGGCGGCTAATATGGCGCATACGCCGCTGGTCATTATCGGCCCCTCCGCGGGCAGCTCTACGGTGGGGTGGGACGGTTTCCAGGAGTGTGATACCTGGAATCTGTTTAAGCCCATTACGAAGGCTTCCCTGCGGGTTCCCCACCCCAGCCGCGCTGGCGATGTGCTCCGCACCGCGTTCCGTGTCGCCTATGCTGAGCGGGGCCCAGTCTTTGTGGATATCCCCCGGGATTACCTGTACGGCGAGGTGGAGGAGGAGATCATGCCTCCGTGCCGTTACCGCGCCATTCATCCCCACAATATCGCTGACATGGGCGAGATCCGTCGGGCGGCCGACTTGCTGGCCAACGCCAAAAAGCCGGTAATTGTCTCTGGCCGCGGCGTTGTAGACGCGGACGCCTATGACGAAGTTAGAGCGCTGGCGGATTACCTGACCGCACCTGTGGCCCTCTCTTATCTGCACAACGACGCCTTCCCGGCGGATCATCCTTACTGGGTCGGCCCCATCGGATATATGGGCGCCAAATCCGCGATGCTGGCCTTGAAGGATGCCGATGTGATCCTGGCTGTCGGCTGCCGGCTCAGCGTGTTTGGAACGCTGCCTCAGTATGACATTGACTATTTCCCGGAAAGCGCCAAGATCATTCAGATCGATGTGAACCCCAAGCAGATCGCCCGAAAGCATCCGGTGGAAGTGGCCCTTGTGGGCGACGCCAAAGCGACAGCTGACGCGCTGATGACGGAGCTGCGGAAAACAGGGGATCGGGGGCCGAACGAATCCCGTCAGGCTGAAATTGCCGCGCTGCGGGCGGATTGGGATAAGGAGATCGAGGAACTCGCTATGGAACCTGGCGTTCCGATGAACCCCCGGCGCGTCCTGCTGGAATTGAGCCGGTTGATGCCGGAGGATGCCATTTTGTGTACCGACATTGGCAACGTGGCCTCCACAGCGAACAGCTATTTCCGTTTCACCAAGCCCCGCAAACATATTGCGGCCCTGACTTTTGGTAATACCGGCTTTGCGTATCCCGCAGGGTTGGGCGCTAAAATGGCCAGCCCGGATTCTCCTGTGGTGTGTATTATCGGCGACGGCGCCTGGGGCATGAGCCTCCACGAGATCAGTTCCGCAATTGAGCACAAGCTTCCGGTGATTGCCTGCGTATTCCGCAATGGGGCGTGGTGCGCGGAAAAGAAGAATCAGATCGACTTCTTTAACAGCCGCTTTATCGGCTGTGACATCCCAAACCCGGTCAGCTTCGCCCCTGTCGCGCAGGCGTTGGGCGCGAATGGTGTGCGGATCGAGAAGGTGGAGGACATTGCTCCGGCCTTTGAACAAGCGCTGAAATCGGACGTGACGAGCGTACTTGAGTTTGTGGTGGATGGTACCCAGCTCGCGCCTCCTTTCCGTCGGGACGCATTCCAAATGCCCACTCGTCATATGGACAAGTACGCCCATTTGGATTACCGCCGCTGGATGCAGGACTGATTACGCATAAACACCCCATTAGGGTTATACTGCGAATAATTTGAGCGGGCACGTTTGGCCCGCTCAAATTATTTTTGATGGTCGCCATCCACGGAGTTACAGCGCAGGCGGTAGGTGTAATGCTCTGTTTCCAGCACGAAGCCATAATTCTGACAGCAGGAGCTGCCTCCGATTGCGCCATCATGCCCATAGCAGTACCTACGCAAGGAGTGATTGCCCCAGTGTTGTTCAGGATCAGATCAAGGGTCACGCTCTGGGTTAACGCTATGGCGGAGAATTTCTTTTCTATTCTGAAATGCGAGTGTATCTACAGAAGAAAACCCCAGACCAGGGCATAGGCCAAAAAGATGATCGATGAATTCATCTGGTTTTATAATAAAAGCAATTTACAAAAATGTGCTGGCGAAAACACAGAAGGAGTGTAAGGAGAAGCTCAAGCGGGCCATTGAGGATAACGCCAAGGTGGACACAATCAAGGCTGAGCAGTATACAGTTGGTCAGTAGATAGACGTATGGTCTGAGAACTGCGCCAAGATCAAAGTGCGTCCGTCGTCCCACAAGACCTATCGGGGATACATCGGCAACCACATCAAGCCCAACATCGGCAAGATCCCGCTCAACAAATTATCCTCTCTGGATTTACAGAAGCTCTACAAAAAGCTGCTGAGCGGCGGCAGGGTGGAGCGGATTGAGTCCAAAAACCAGCCCAAAAGCTGTAAGGGGTATTTGTAGGGGTACAAATTTTGAAGCCTCTAAATCTCATCGCTTTTATTGTAAATATCTCGACAAAACGAAAAGAAAATCCTCGAAACCATGCCGTTTCGAGGATTTCTTTTGGTGCGAGTGGCGATATAGGATTTACCCCGAAACCCAGTGATACCAACGGTTTGCGGGCAGTCGAGCAGCAGTATTTACACCAAAAACCAAATATCAGCTATGGATTTTGGGGGCGTTCCAGCGATGGAGCGTCCTTTTTTCCAAAAGCAAGTGATGAGGAAAAAGTCTTACTGTTGATAAAGTTTTTCATATCTTATTTTTGTATTTGTGCCACGGTAATTACTTATAGAGTTTTATTCATATACTCTTTTTCCATAACAACATTTTTTGAACTTTTTACCACTGCCACAAGGACAAGGCTCGTTCCGTCCAGGCTTTTGAACCCTCCTTATACTATATGACTTTTCACGCCATGCAATATTCATTTTCCCAACTTGTTCGTGAAAAAACTGTTGCCATATTATTTGAGGCAGCCCACCGTCCTTTAGCGTTGTATTGCCTGATAAATTCCAATCTACAAAGCAGACAAAATTATCATTACTTGGTAAGAGTTCTTTTGATCTTCGAGTGTCGTGTTTATAGACGTTTATGTATAATGAGTCAGCTTCGACGTCCCCATGTTTAATTGTGGCAACTGCAGATGGCGGATTCTTAACAAATCGTAGCCATTCGATTGCCTGATTAATGGTTTTTAATATTTCTTGCTTTTCTGTTATATCACCAACGTACAGATGTGCTCTTAAGCGTTTACGCTGTTCAAGACTTGCGTCTGCTACATTGTTGATCTTAAAATTCTCAGTATTACAATTCGGAAAACAGAAATATTTAATTTCATTCAAATCAACTGTCTCATTTGAAGGTGGAAATATGACAACATCGTTTCTATCCATAGCTTCCTGAAGAACAACGTCAAAACCTTTGACGTTGGCTCTCATATCCGAAATTTCCTGATTTTTGTATCGAATCCAACTGCTCATCATTCGAGTACTACTGAAAGTAAACATATATTGCTCGTAATCATCATACTGCTCATAAATTATGACAGCAAGCATAGTAGCAACTTGCGCAATAAATGTACGATCTGTATTGTCTATTTGAATTTCTATATTCAGTTGTTTAGTATTTCCTGTATCACTTATATTCTGGCAATATATACTGGGCAAACTAAGATGCATCGCTAAAAGGGCAAACGCTTCATAAGTTTTTTGAGAACTATCAATCTCTAATAGTGATGTGTGATTATTCATAAAAATTGACAAAGATAACAGCACTGCACTAACAAGATCGTATGTATCATCTATCATTTTGTCAAACTCATATGGACTCATTTCTTGACTCCGGGATACATGATTTTCAGAATAGAAAAAGCAAATACGGTATCCTGAATCCTTTTTTGATAGTACTTTTCCGTGATTGATTGCGTTTCTAAGATTTACATCAATCCCATCACTAATTTCCGAATAACCATTTGCATTCAGAATATCCTTTAATGGCCCAAGTTTGTTTTGTGAAGAATAATCCTTTCCGATACCCTCCCCAGTTAAAATTGCTATAACCCGCAAAAAGTTAGATAAACAGCTTTCAAGTAGTGTTGTATAAGTGGGGAGCCTATATAAACGAGTTTTTGTTTCTTGCGCGAGGTTGAAATTTCTCAAATCCAAAATTATATCAGATATTTGGCAATAAGAATTATATCCCATCAGGAAATAATTAAAAACAGTTTCATCGATTCGAAGAAGACTCCCATGGGTCAGAAAGAGAGACTCCAGTTGGCTTAATGTTTGAGTAAATGCTTTCTTATTCCAATAAGAGCAGGGATCAGTATAGAGAATTTTATGAATGACAAATTGAAATTCTTTGCTTAAAGTAGTTATATTAGGGTCAATATGTTGTTGAATTTGCCTTAAAAGCTCTGCCGAATCAAATGTACTGTAATATTTTGCTAAGCAGTATTCGTCTATCAAATTCATAATGTGTACCTCACAATTTATTGAGTGGCTATTCATTAAAATGCTAAATACATTCTAACATAGTCATCAAATGACAATTTCTTCTTGCTAATAATTGCTTGAAGTAAATGAGAGCTTGAGGCTTTGCCTATATTATTTTTGCTGACTATCAATGTTAAAGACTGATTCAAAACATTATCCATATTTTTTAGTAAATTAAAATTTTCGATGTGCATCTTTTGTTTGGTACATATTTAATTCTTATTATCTATTATAGAAATGGTAGAATTATTATACCATATTCTTGCCCTAAAATCTATGCTTTTTTGTTCGTTATTATATATTTTTGTGCTGTTCCCGCAATATAGGTAAAGGAGAATTTAACAATAAATACAGCATCATGTTTGAAAGGGGTGATGGATAGCGAACCATTTGTCCTGACAACAATCAATTTAAGGGGCGTGATCAACTAAAAATAGTACAGCAAGCAATCCAAACACAGTTTGATACTGTCCAGGAATTCCGGGCTGGTATCACAAATTTTTAAGAAGGGGGTCGAAGGTCAAGCTGACATCGAAATTTTAATGCAGGATATTGTTGGATAGGTCATCGACTGGATTGCAGCTTATCCGGCAGATAGGAGTGCCCTGCCATACACGCAAAAATCAAAATACGTTATCACTCTGTCTGGAAGATTGGGAAATCCTATAAACCTTTAATTGTGCGCGAGTGTTCTTACAGCATTTAGCCGACATGAAAGCGAGAATACGAGAGCATTAACAAGAAAATCAAAGAAAAAGAGAGCAGGTTTATCAAATGCGATAAACCTGCTCGTGGTTGCGGGGGCAGGATTTGAACTTACGACCTTCGGGTTATGAGCTGCTGTCAAGGATGCTGGCGGCGGCTTTTTGGCGCTTTCGATCCGTGTTTGCTCCGGGGTGGGATGCTTTCCGACCCTGTTGTCTCCGTTGTCTCCGCCCGCTCTTTTCCTATTCTGGGTCTGAATCTGGGTCTGAATCTGGGTCGGCCAGTCGGAGCCAGCATCGGTGATGGTATTATAGAGGCAAACGCCGTCATCGCTGCTGATAGAGAGCGGCTGATCCAACGGCCGTTGGGCATAGGTTCAATTTACTGTCTATTTCCCGCACAGAGCATGAGCTTGACAAGGTTTTCAAGGTGCCCGACGCAGCACCCCGTCAGCCATCTGGTACACCACGTCTGACGAATCCGCGATTGCCGGATCATGGGTCACGATGATGACACAATATCCCTCGTCATGGGCCAGACCGCTTAATATCTGCACAATATTCTCACTGTTCGCGCCATCCAGATTGCCGGTGGGCTCGTCCGCCAGCAAGATCCGCCCACCGGCGGACAGAGACCTGGCAATGGCCACCCGCTGCTGCTCGCCGCCGGAGAGGTTGGCAGGAAACCGCCGGAACTTCTCTTCCTGAATGCCCACCTGTGTCAGCAGAGCTTTGGCACGGCCTTTCGTCTCTTTTGGCGCAAGGCCATTCAACTCCATGGGATAGCAGACGTTTTCCAGCACCGTCAGCAGCGGAAACAGCTGGAATGCCTGGAAAATCACCGACACGTCCTGCCGCCGGTAGGCGTCCAAATCCCGCCCATCCAGATCCTGGCCATCCAGCAGCACCCGGCCCCCTGTGGGCCGATCCAGTCCGGCCAGGATCGACAACAGCGTGGTCTTCCCGCTGCCGGAAGGGCCCACCACCGCCGTCACCTGTCCCGCCTGGAACTCACAGCTGATACCGTCCAGCATCGCTCGAGAGGAATTTTTGTAGCGATAACACACGTTGTCAACCTTCAACTCACTCATGATCGTTTTCACCCCTTATTCCTTCACTTGAAGCAGCACCAGCGGATTTTTGGCAGTTACCGTGATCGCGCTGCCTACTGCGCCGGCAGAGGCGGCAAGCAGGTACCACATGGCGTACAGTCCCGCGCTGCCCCCAATCCCCCTTTTGCTCATAAGCAAGGCCAGCATCCCTGCCAGCACTCCCGCTCCACAGACAGACACCATTTGCAGACAGAGCATCATCCGGCTGCGCAGTTTGGTGGTTCCCAGCGCCCGCAGGATGGCTGCCTCCCTTGCCGACATCATGGTAAAGAGGATGGACACCCCCGCGGCCACCAGCAGGGACACCGCCAGCACCACCGGATAGAGCGTTCTGAGAAATTGGATGCTCTTCGCAAGGGGATTGGCCACCTGTCTGAGTTCTCCATCCCAGAAAATTACATTGATTTCTGTATATCCGGCCACCGACGGCTGGATCATGGTACGGAATTCTTCCAACTCCCGGTTCCTGGACGAATCCAGGGTGAACTGCGCTGTGATATAAGCAATGCTGTCCCCGGCCATGGCCTGCAGGCTTCAGTTGGGAATCAGGATGGGATTTGCGGCATATGCGTTTGAGAGGTCACCATCATACACCCCGGCAATCTCATGGGCGGACAGGTTGGTTCCCGCTCCCTTCCTGACCGTCAGCCTGAGCTGCGAGGCACCGCCATCCTCCGACATGGCGAGATAGAGGTCGTACAGCTCCCTGGGGACAATGACAGGCGCAACCTCTGGAATGGGGAGCTGGGCCAGGGCGGCCCAATCCCGCTCAAACAGCGCTTCAGTCCAGCCGTTCAGGTAGATAATCTCAATGCTGTCCCCATTCCGCTCCAAAAAGCCGTCCAGGTTGTCGATCCCCCGGACCGGTTGGCCTCCGGAAAGCTCCGTTCTCTGCCCGTTTGTCCCGCCGGCGACACTGACCTGCGCCTGGGCCGCACCCTCGATGTAGTAGTCCTGGATATAGCCTGTGCTCAGGATACTGTCGATGGTGGACTGATAGACAAACCCGCCCCCCTGCTGCGGGAGATACGTCGAGCTGACCGCCTTGACAAGCTCCATATCCACCGTGATCGAATCGTATAGGGCATCCAAGCGGCTCTGGTTATCCGCAATGGCAAGGCTGATGGAGGCCAAGCCCACCACAAACACTGCGCCAAGCAGCGCCGGCAGGGCACTTTTTACGCCGCCGCGGCGGATATGCCGCCAGACAAAGCGCAGCACTTGTCCCACGCCCGCAGTTTTGGGCGCGCGCTGCACCGGCTGCGCGGCGGCAGGCAGCTGGGAAACCTCAAGCTTCCTCTCCTGTTTGCCCGGCAGGGTGCCGGGGGCGGACGGCGCCGGCGCGGCTGTCTTTTTTCTGGCGGCGCCGCCTTGGAGCAGCTCCAGCACCGGCCGGCGGGTCAGGTACACGGCCCCCGCCGCCGCGGCCATGAGCAGTACGGTGAAAATTCCCCCGCACAGCAGGGCAAGCCACCAGACGGGAAGCGCCGCTTTCTCTCCTATGTCAGGGGTGGACGGTGCCAGTGTGCTCAGGATGCTTTGGGCGCGGCTGGCTGTATCCTCCCAGGCCAGCGCACCGCCCATCGAAACGCCCACCGCCCCCAAAAGCAGCAGCGGCCACACCGCACCCATAACGCAGGGCCCAGCGGGCAGGCCCAGCGCGCGGGCGATGGCGAACTCCTTCCGCCGGAGGCGGGAATAGACAAGAACCACGATACACAGCGTCAAGGCGGACAAAGCCGCGAAAAGCACCGCGTTATAGAGCGATGACTGGCGCATGGGCGCGGCTGACGCCTGGAAGGCGTCCCAGCCGGTGGGTGCGATGACCGCCCGGAAGCCCAGTTCCCGGAGGGTGTCCCGCGTCTCCTCCAGGAATGCGGCCTCCTGGGCCGGGGAGGACAGCTCAAAACTGAAGCTGCCGGTATCGACGTGGTCTTTTGTCTCGCCGCCGAAGCCCTCCGGCAGAAGGGAGTTGGGGAGGTAAACGGTGTTGCTCCGATTGGTGGGCAGCGGCTGGTCGGAGCGTATATCGTAAATGCCTACGATCTCGTAAGAGTCCCGGAAGGTCTCGTGGCGCCCCAGCTTGTCCAAATCCGAGCCTTCGTTCAGATACCCGTATATGGACCAGTCCAAATTGCGCATGGTGAGCGGAAGAGAATCTCCCACAGACAGGCCCCGGGTCTCGGCCAGCCCGGCGTGGATGATGCACACCTTGTTCTCATTCCGGTCATCCTCCCGATTCAGCCACCGGCCGTCCACCAGATAATAGAATCTGGCGCTCTCCTGCACGTAGGGCATGGCGCTCATGTCCCGGGTGGCCACCACCTCGAGGGCGCGCTGGTTGTCGTGAATCAGGGCGATCTCCTCCGCCAACCCTGCCAGGAGAGGGTCGGTCAAATCCACCTGCTGCCCCGCGGGAACCTCTACCATCCATGGCCCGCCCTCCACCAGCGGCTTCAGGTACAGCCTGGTGCTGGTGCGGTAGTCCTGCAGACGGCCAAAGGCGTTATACTGCGCCCGGAAGAAGTACCGCTGGCCGGGAGTCAGGCCGGCACGGGCCTCTTCCAGATCCCGGGTGGTAGTCAGTATCCGCACCTCGCCCTCCGGGGCGTACTCCGGGTAGCCTGTCATCACAGACTCCACCCGGACGCGCAGGTGATACTCCGTCTCGCCGTTTGCCTCGGCCATAAAAACGCCCTCCAGCGTGCCGTAAAAAAACACATCATCGTTGTGCAGGCCGGGAATGCCCTGGGTACCGTCATAGCTTTGGCATATCCAGCCGTCCACATCCGCGTTATACAGTCCCTCCTCCAGCAGGGCGGAGGAGTAGCGCCGGTGGTCTGCCAGGACGGTGTAGGGGCTCCGGGCAACGTACTCGGCGGCGGCGCTTGCGTCCGCGTAGGGTTCCGTCAATGATTCCAGCGTGCCGATGGCTCGGTAATAGCCGGAGATTCGGTCTGTCTCCCTCTTCACCAGCAGGTATTCGGCCCAGCGGGACACAAATATAAAGCCCGCCAGCACAATGACCAGCAGCAGGAGCAGCGCCCGCACCGGCTGCCGGAGCGTACTTTTTGCAAAAATTGAATGGCCCATGCGGCTCACCCCTTTCACGTGTACTCCATCAATTTTCCTTCCACTAACTCTCCGTTTACAAGGCAGGCTATGGTGTCCCCCGCTTGGAAAAAGTCCGGGTCCGCTATTGCCAAGGCCCCTTCTGGGATATGGTCGCCCTCGAGACAGAATACCGCCAGGCCGTTATGGCTGCCGTCGGGGCGGAATGCTGAGGGACTGCTCTGGAGATTTTCCGAAATGGGCATATCCGAAGAGACCGGGACAGCAGGGGCCGGCTTGGCTCCACAGATCAGGGCACAGCCGCCCACGGCCAGCGCCAGCAGCAGGGTGAGCCCCGTTGCCGCCCCCCCTTTTTGGCGGTAATTTGCTATAGAAATCAGCCGCTCCTTCAGCCGGGCCTTTTCCCGGCACAGGGTAACGGACAACAGCCCCAGCCCAGAGGGGGCCACAGCAGCCAGGTCCAGCAGCGTTTGGCTGTAATGCCGCCGTCCCTCATCATCCAGCCCGCGCACCACCGCTTCGTCGCAGGACAGCTCGCAGGCGCGGCTGATTTCCCGCCGCACCAGGATCATCAAGGGGTTGAACCAGTGCAAACTGGTCACCCCGGCCACAAACCATTTGTAAAGCAGGTCATGCCGCCGGGCATGGGTCAGCTCATGAGCCAGGATATCCTCCAGCCGTTCCCGTTCCTCAATCCCCACAGGGAGGACAATGAGTGGACGTGCCGCACCCAGCAGCATGGGGGTGGTTGTCAAAGGGCACTCGACCAGCCCCACCCGGCCCACCGGGTCCAGCTCGCACAGGACCGACAGGGCCTGGGCGGAGGGTTGATGGGAGTTTTTCTTTACACGCCAGAAAAGACGCAGATAGCTCCAAATGTACCGGCCCAGGCACGCCGTCGCCCCAAGTCCCCACAGGGCGGCGAGGATATTCCAAGCCAGAGTGCTCACTTCCGGGGACAGTGAAGCCGCGCCGCCAGGGATAGTCGAAACCATCCAGGTAGCCGCACCAGGTTCGGGCAAAGGAACCGTGACGCCCATGGGGAGGCTCAGCCGCAGCAGCACCGGCAGCCATAGGTAGTAAAATGCTGCCTGACTTACCTTTCCTCGCAGAAGAGGACGCAAAAGCAGCAGAAGCGCAGTCAGAAGGGAGCCCAGCAGGCTCAATCGCAGAAGAAGGATAAACAAGCGCTCCACGTTACTTTTCCTCCCAAAGGGTCTGGAACAGTTCCCGCAGTTCCTGCACATCCTGGGAGCTTAGCTGGTCATGTTCCACCATGGCGGCCACCATGGCCTTGGCGCTGCCCGCGTAGAGTTTGTCGATCAGCCGCTGGGTGCGGTACTGGCCCAGTTCCTGTTGGCCAACCAAGGGGCGGTAGTAGAATACGTCCCGTTTCTCCTGCCCCACCGCGCCCTTCTGGCACAGACGGCGCAGCAACGTTTTCGTGGTATCCCCGTTGCGCCCCTCCATGGCAGCCTTGATCTGGCCCAGGGTCATGGGCTCCCGGGATGCCCACAGCACCTGCATGACCTCCAGTTCGGCCTCTGTGATTTTCTTTTCTGGCTCTGTCATAGCATACACCCTTCTCTCAGGTTACAATTGTACCTTGCTTACAGGTTACATCTGTATCCTATGTGCTGTCAAGTTACAGTCTGGTTACAAAAAGCGGGATTGCTAACATCTGATGCGCTGCCAGCAGGCCGGAACATACTCCCACGAGGGCGTCCCGCCCTCTATTTGACGGAGAGGGCCCCCTCCAGGATTTGGGGAGGAAATATATCAACAAGACGAATAACAACAAAGAAAAGGATCTCCCCAAAAAGTGCTGAAGGAAAAATCTACCCCGCTGTAATCAAAGAGAAGCTCTCTGCCCAAAACTGATTCTCCTAAAAATTTTTGAAAGGCAGAAAGACAGCGCCAATTCCTCAGCCAGGTTTTCTCTGCCAATAGCCGTAGATGTCATCTTGAGCCACAGCCTGAAAACAAGAAGCCCCGTGTCAGCCCTTTTGAGGCGGTTTGTGCCTATCCTGTGGGTCGGGTGGCATCCATGCACCTCCAGAGGACTGAAACGCGGTGCTGGAGCCTTTGTGGGCCGTTGTTGGCAAACCATCAAAGAAGGCGGAATTTCAAAGCCCGACGCGGACAAATCTACCACGCTGTAATCAGTAAGGGCACCTTGGGAGCCAGCGCCCAGGGCAGCCCAGAGAGCCCGATTTCAAGGGTGCAAAGGACACGCTGGATAAACTGAACCCACATCTAACCGAAGTGCGGACAGTCACTTTATGAGGCCAAAAGGAGCGCCCAGCCAGGACACCACAGAGACGCCCCGTTGGGGCGGATGTCCACCCTCTTGGGTGGGGCAAGCATAGCGTCTGGCTATACGCCGTCCGCACTCGCCGGGGCAGAGCCCCGGCACCCCCTGCCCCTAAAGGGGTGTAAAAGTGCAATTCAGAGAGAGGGCACCACATCAGAATTTGCGCCACAGTAAACAAGAAAGCATCCCGAAAATGTTTGAGAGACCTCCTGATTCCGTTCGTGGATTGCACCAGTGTATACAAAGAGAAGGCCTTCGCTACCGCTGAAAAAATATGTGTCTGAACTGATAACTCTTGCCGTTTCCCCTGGACATTCCTGGCAGGGTGTGGTATGGTTCGTCGTTGCAAAAGGAGGCGGTGCCGAATGGCAAAGCGCAGGTCAAACGGAGAGGGGAATATTCGCAAGCGCAGCGATGGTCGCTGGGAGGGCCGGTACACGGCAGGCCGCGACCCAAACACTGGCAAAGCGATTTACAAAAATGTGCTGGCGAAGACCCAGAAAGAGTGCAAGGAGAAGCTGAAGCGGGCCATTGAGGAGAACGCCAAGGTGAATACCATCAGGGCCGAGCAGTACACAGTCGGTCAGTGGATGGACATATGGTTTGAGAACTGCGCCAAAATCAAGGTGCGGCCCTCGTCCCACAAAACCTATCGAGGTTACATTGACAACCACATCAAGCCGAACATTGGCAAAATCCCTCTCAACAAATTATCCTCTCTGGATTTACAAAAGCTCTACAAAAAGCTGCTGAGTGGCGGCAGGGTGGATCGGGTCGAATCCAAAAATCAACCCAAGGGATTGAGTGCTAAAACTGTGCGAAATATCAACCAGGTGATCTCCTCTGCCATGGATTTTGCCATCGACCAGAAGCTCATCGCCACAAATCCCACAGATGGTTGCGCCCTCCCGAAGCTGGAGCACCGGGAGATGAAGACCCTTTCGGTGGAACAGTTGGCATCCTTCCTGCACGAGGCACAGGAGAGCGGCGTATTTGAGCTCTACTACATCGAACTGGCCACAGGTCTTCGCCGGGGTGAGCTGCTGGGGCTGAAGTGGGAGGATATCGATTTGGGGCAGGGCATCATCCACGTCCGGCGGCAGATTGCCCGGATCGACGGTGAGATCGTGGAAGCGCCGCTGAAAACGAAGAATTCCTATCGGACTCTGTCCATCGGGCAGGACGCGGTAGAGATCCTCAAGGAACAGCAGAGAAAGATCAATAGTGAGTACGTGTTCCCGTCCCCCACTGGTGGGCCGATTTCCCCAGACAGCGTACTGAAAATGCTCCATCGGGTGCTGAAGCGGGCAGGATTGCCGGAAATTCGTTTCCATGATATGCGTCACACCTTCGCCACAGTAGCCCTGCAAAACGGTGTGGACATCAAGACGGTGAGCGGGATGCTGGGCCACTACAGCGCAGGGTTTACCCTGGACACCTACGCCCACGTGACCACAGCGGCACAGCGTCAGGCAGCAAATACCATGAGCAGTATTCTACCGATGCTGCCGGGAACTAACCGGACATTTCCCCGTATGGGTGATAAGAAGCAAAAAAAAACCTCTGATTTCCGTAGGAATCAGAGGTTTTAGGCGCAGTGTGGCAAAATCGCTTTTTGGAAAAGCATTGCGGTACAATAGTTCTCGGGGGAATCATCTACCTAATGCCCCCACAAAAAGCTGTTTTGAGCAAAGCATCCAATGAAGAAAAGCCAAAGAAGCCAGTCCACAAGCCAGTTTTAAATCGTTCATTTCCGATAATGGAACCTTTAATATTTCACGAATTTATGCGAGTAGATAAGCAAAAAAACCAATTATATTCGTTTTGCCAACAGGACATAACCAGTTTGCCTAAGCATCTCAGATAGTACGAATCAAGGAATGCGTAAGTAGCGCAACCATCCGCACACAAATAATGGTACATCAAGATATGTAACTATAATTTAGTCTACTGAATCAGAAGATTTCCAACTCTTTGACAATCCTTTTTGAAATCCCACTCTGAGTGTCCCTGTGAGTAAAATGCTAATTTTTCCTATCATTACTCATAAGTAACATACTTCCAAGTGGTAAAAGGCTCTTTCTTGGTAACGGTTATAGTATTCTTTTATTTTTCAATTACAGCTTATGAATAGATATAGCAACAACATAAAAATCGCTTGGGTGCTGATTTTGAAAATGGTGGATAATGTTGAGCAATCAAAAAGATTATTCAACACACCAATCGATGCATATGTATTTGGTTACTTGTCACTCTTCTATGGATTTCGATTCAGCATTTTTAGCCCCAGCTTCTGGTGTCAATTCTCCTAAAATAACCCTTAGTAACTCTTCACCATATCGTTTAACCATAAAAACAGGTACGATTATGCTATTAGCGACCACTTCATCAGACACGGAACTACCTGAGATATCGACAAATGATTTATATCTTATTTCTCCATCGCTATAGTCCATTTCAAAATTTCCGTTTAATAGTCCATAGTTAATGCGATTGATGAATTCTGAAACTCTACTAAAAGACTCTGCATCCGCTTTATTATTAAGTGCTATATAAGTGCTGTAATTCTTTTTGCGGAGCACAATGATTATTTTCAAATCACCTAATGCATTCTGCATTCTAATCCCAAATTTAAAAATACGTTCTTCCTCATCGTATGTATACTTCCACGCCATATTATCAAGAAAGGATTTGATCTGCACAATTACTTTTTCCATATTGTCACCTCAAGCAATTATATCACTCAGCAAATCTACGATTTCGTCATCTATAATAGAAAGGCCTAACGCAATAATAGAAACAATGTCATTTCCTTCCGAAGAACAAAGCCTAAAAAGATAGATACATGGAAGTATAATACCTACCACCACAAATATGCTCCATAGAGCAACAAGACTTCCTCTCCTTTTACGATCTTTAAACTGAGTAGGTATATCTCTACTCTTAATTTTCTCAAATCCTTTTTTGTATATTCTTTGTGATATCGTAAACAGTACATATATTACGGCCACAATGTTAATGGCACCGACGATATATATAAGAAAAGGGCTGGGTTCGCTGACGTGTCGAACGAAAATAAGCAGTGGTACTATAAGCGCAATAGCTATCGCTTTTCGATTCATACTTATTTTATCTCCAAACTAAGAAAGTGCCGTATTTACTGCAGAAATCAAATGGTTATCCTCATCATTATAAATCAAGACAGTAATATATTTTTGTTTAAAATCGACGAGCATATTATCATTTTTAAATATTTCTTCTTTTTTGTCTTTATAACAAACGCTAAGACCATATTTTTCGATGAGGCTATCTTTTTTTAACGTTGAGATCCCATTTCGCAAAAAATATAATGTCCTACTCATCACAGTCACCTTTATTGGACATATGTTGGCAATTTGATTTGTATAGCAAATCTAAACTGATAACATCGTCGAACTCCAGCCCCTGTCCTGAAGTATATTTAGCCTTTATTTCATTAACCTGATTTTTTTCAGAAGGATGTCCATATTTTTCGATGAGAGCAAAAATTTGTTCCATTGTTACAGAATCAGTTTCCTTCATAAACTGATCAACCGCGGCTTTTTCTTTGTTTGAAATCTTCGCTTTTTGAGCCGCTATAGAACTGAAAGCTTTACCTGTTTTATAAGTAAAAATAGAGTTTGACATAATATGTATCTCCAAAGCGAAGGTTTATTAAGTCATCGGATATGGAAATCTTACAAGTTTTTTTTAATTATAGCAAAATAAAACTGTTTTTGCAAGAATTTGTTTTATTCGGTCTGAAGTAGTCAAAGATGTATTTTTAGATGGACTTACATAAGTTTTTGCTGAGTTTTTTGGATTTGAGCGTCAGATCTGTATGTTTTTCAGCGGTAGTCGATTTTACGTTTCAAGCGTCATGCTGTTCTTCGTGCTTGGTGCTACCACAGCGGGGCAGCGTCAGGCAGCAAATACCATGAGCAGCATCCTATCCGATGCTGTCGGGAACTAACCGAACATTTCCCCGTATGGGTCAGCGCATGGGTCTTGTGGAAAACAAAAATTTTGACCACATGAAAAAGTGAGCAGAAACAAAGAAAATCCTCTGATTTCACGAGAAATCAGAGGATTTTTGGTTGCGGGGGCAGGATTTGAACCTACGACCTTCGGGTTATGAGGATTAAGAAGATTGTCTCATACGTCTCAAAAATCAGGCATTTTGAGCATTTTTGACAACAAATGAGGCAAATGTTTCAACGGAATTGCAGCGATAAGCATCGGATAAGCATCAGAGGTTTGAAAATTTTTGCGGATTTTCTTCGGGTTAGGGGAACCCGAAGGTCACAGTTTTTAGAAAAGGAGAAGTTAAAAATGGAGAACAATTTTGAACAATGTAGGACGCTGCTGGATAGTGCATCCGAGGCAGCGGAAGCCTGTTTGGACATGGAGGGCGGTGTATTTTTCTTGGCCTGGGCGGGAGAATTGATCCAGGATCTGGCGGGCAAAGGTTACTGCCGGAGCGCCCGTTTGACAGCTCAAAAACTGTGCGAAGCAGCCGGCACCGACTGGCCGTTTGTAGCGTATAACGGATTGGATCAGACAGAAAAACAGGCTTGGCTAAATCTGTTTGCCGAAGCCCTGACGGATTGCGTGAAATCAGCTATTGAGTAGTTTTACGGCGTGAATATCATTGAGCACTCAATTTATGGCTTGCAGGAGCAGTTCACCCCCCCGTTTGAGTCCGCTCATCTAACACGTCGTGAGAAATTTTCTCTCGACCAATTACGTACTACGTGGTATAATAGGATCAAAGGATGTGAGCCTATGGATCAGCAACTCAAAAATCGCAGGCTGGCGGCAGTTAAGGCCGCTGACGCTATCAATGCCATTGAAGGTGTCCCTGTATCCGATTATGTCCGCAATCTTTCAAATCGCTGGGCCGAAGGTGAGATTACGGGCGCTGAAATGAAGGCTGCCCTGTTGGACTATTACCGCAAGCTGGCGTCGGGGGTGCCTCAGGGTGCCTGATATTTACTTGTACGATGATGTGCCGGTTTTGAAAAACAAACTGGGCATCAAAGATAGCGATCTGCTGGATGCCGCAGAAGCCGGAATGTCCCGTGCTAACATGATGCTTCTCTATGAAAGCGGATTTCACGATTTCTCTCCAGCAGGACTGTGCGAGATTCACCGCTGCCTTTTTAGCGAGGTTTATGAGTGGGCAGGAAAATTCCGCACAATTAACATCGAAAAACGGGAGCGGCTTTTGGCCGGTCGGAGCATATGGTACAGCAATGATGATAATATCTCAGCTGACCTGCGCAGCGCCTTTGACAAGCTGCTAATCCAGCCATGGGACAATTTCTCCAGAGAGAAATTTGCTTTTGCTCTGGCAAAATATTTTCCTCCCATTTGGCAGGTGCACCCCTTCCGGGAAGGCAACACACGCAGCGTAGTGATGATGATGTCCTTGTTTGTGGAGTATCATGGGTTCTATATGGATCATGAACTTCTGGCTGCTAGCGCGGGATATGTGCGGGACTCCTTTGTTATGGCCTCTTTGGGCCAGTTCTCTGAGTTTGAGCATCTGGAAAAGATCCTGCTGGATGCGGTCTGTAGCGATCCTGTCTCTTATAAGGAAACCAATGATAGCCCAGGAGTTGAAAGCTCATCCAAAGCTGAGAGGTACACAAAATACCAAAAAGGACCCTACAAACCAGAGCCTCACTATGAAAAACCGTAATCAATGGAGATTTCTTACCCTGAGCATTGGCTTTAACGTCGATGTTCAGGGTAATTCTATTTCCAAGGAGGTGTGCCCGATCCCTTGAATAACGCATATTAGAAAAAGCACCACCAAAGGGGTTTGGTGCTTTAGGAAACAACAGTGTTCACGCGATACTGGGTAGCGAACAATAATGCTTCTTGTCATTTTGATTTTTCTTGGTAAAAATTTCTCGTAGATTGTAGAAATTTCAAATGTATTATGCTATACTAAAATGAACGATAATCTGCAATTATCCATCTAGTATATTCGATCTCCAAACTGGCTAAGTCCAC
>CAZCFU010000005.1:0-28638 GCA_964498005.1 uncultured Oscillospiraceae bacterium
GGCCATCTGGTCGAACCCGGCGATCTGGCAGGAGGAGGTGACCCGGCGGCGCTCACCCACCTCGGGGTTGTCGCCGTAGATGATGTCCCGGGTGGTGAAGCAGGTGCAGGTGGAGCAGGCCACGGTGCAGGAGCCGCAGGAGATGCAGCGGGCGTCATACTCCTTCCACATGGGATGGTTCTTCAGGGCCTTGCGCACTTCCTTGTACTCCAGGTCGGGCAGGGTCACCTTCAGCTCGTTCTCCTCCACAAAGGCGGGGGTGCAGTCGGCCTCGGGCTGGCCCTCGAAGTAGGGGGCGAAGGCGTCGTCGGTGACCTGAACCTGAACCCCATCCTCGGAGAACTTCAGGGCCAGGGAGTAGTCGTCGGTCTTGTTGGTGCCCATGGACACGCAGAAGCAGGTGTCGTCCCCGCCGCCGCACTCCATCATGGCGAACTTCACCAGCTCCCGCATCCGCTCATAGTACAGGTCGGTGTAGCCGCCGTTGCCGGCGTAGATCTTGGCCTGGACGTGCTGGGCGTTGATGTCGCAGGGACGGGCCAGGATCAGGATGGGCTTCTTGGGGCCCTTGCTCTCCCGGTACTCATCCTCGGTGAAGTAGAAAATGGCCTGCTGAATGGGGGTCAGGACCTCCTTGGCGGGGTAATCGGACTTGACATCCCAGACGATGTCCTCCCAGCGCTCCACCTCGTCATAGCGGATGACGTCCGTGGCGGAGTAGCGCCCCTGGTTGCGGAACCGCTTCGGCGCGTAAACCGTGTAATCCTTGCGCAGGGCGGCAAGGACCTGGTTGGCCTGGGCGGTATTCAGGGTGTATCCCATGTTCGAACCTCCTTGTTTCTCTTGATTTGTTTTTCTCCACAAAAACAGCTAAGCTACCACCTTGATTTTGCCACAGTATTCTGATAAAATCAAGTCATCATTTATAATTAAGTGATAAGCTTTGATTATTGGAGTGTGATGGATATGCAGGATCACCGGATGGAAACCTTCCTGACCCTGTGCGAGACCATGAATTACCGGCAGGCGGCCGAGCGGCTGCACATCACCCAGCCCGCCGTCACCCAGCATATCCAGTATCTGGAGACCTACTACGGCTGCAAGCTGTTCTCCTACGATGGGAGGAAGCTGTCGAAAACGGAGCAGGCGGAGCTTTTGGAGCGGGGCGCCCACGCCATGAACTATCAGGAGGAGCGGCTTCGGGCGGATCTGCGCCTCCGGCGGGCGCCCAGCCTCTCCATCGGGGCCACCAAAACCATCGGGGAGTTTGTCATTGCCGAGCACGTCTCCCGCTACCTGGAGGCGCCTGGGAACCGCCTGTCGGTGGATGTGGACAACACCGCCCGGATCCTGGAGCGGCTCAACCAAGGCAAGCTGGATTTCGCCATCGTCGAAGGCTATTACAGCCGGTCGGAATATGGGGACTGTCTCTATCAGAAGGAGCCCTTTGTGGGGCTGTGCGCCAAGGATCACCCTCTGGCGGGGCAAACTGTCCCCCTGGACGAGCTGTGGGGGGAGGATCTGCTGCTGCGGGAGAAGGGATCAGGCACCCGGGAAATCTTAGAAAATTTCCTCAATGAGCGCAACCACACCGTCACCGATTTCGCGCGGGTCACGTGTATCGGGAACCTGGGCCTTCTGGAGCGGCTTCTGGTCAGAAGAAAGGGGATCACCTTTGCCTACGCGGCAGCGGCGGCGGGAAACGACCAACTGGCCCGGTTTTTTGTGGAGGGCATGGAACTCCAGCGGGAATTCAACTATGTATTCCTCCGGGGCACGGGGGCAAAGGATCTGGTGGAGCTCTTTGAAAGCTACCGGCCTTAGAGACGGCGGACAAAAGAACCGGGCGCGTCAGCAGGCGCGCCCGGTCGATTTTTATTCGATGACTTCCAGCTCTTTGGACACATGGTTCAGGCTCACCGCTCCGTCCGGGGTCATGAGCATCAGGTCCTCGATGCGCACGCCCAGCTCGCCGGGGAGGTAGATGCCCGGTTCGCAGGAAAAGATCATGCCCTCCTTCACGATGTCCTGGTTGGTGGAGGACACGTCCCCGGCGTCATGGACCTCGATGCCGATGCAGTGGCCCAGCCGGTGGGTGAAGTTGGGGCCGTAGCCCGCGTCGGCGATGATGTCCCGGGCGATCTTGTCCACCTCGCAGAACCTCATGCCCGGCTTCATGGCGGCCTGGGCGGCCAGGTTTGCCTTGAGTACGGTCTCATAGACCTCCCTGCCCTTGTCGCTGACGCTCTTGTAGAAGAAGGTGCGGGTCATGTCGGAGCAGTAGTCGTCCTTTTTGCAGCCCACGTCGAAGAGGACGCAGTCCCCCGGCTTAAGCACCGTGTGGTCGGGCTTGTGGTGGCCGATGGCGGCGTTGGCGCCGAAGCTGACCAGGGGGCCGAAGGAAGGGCCCTGGGTGCCCAGCTCGGCGTAGATGGCCTTCATGCCGTCGGAGACCTCCAGCTCGGACACGCCTTCTTTAATCAGGCCGCGGAAGCGCTCCATGGCCTGGTCGTTGAGCTGGGAGGCCACGATCATCTTCTGCTTTTCCTCCTCGTCCTTCACCCGGCGGGCGGCGTCCACACACTCGGAGCCGTTGCGGTAGGCGCTGCCGGCCCCCAGCTCCATCAGCTCCAGCAGGAAGCGGGCGGCCATTTTCTTGTCGATGCCCAGGGGCTTGGAGTGGTCGGTGTACCCGGCGATGATCTGGCAGCCGGGGTCGGTGTCGGAAAACCACACCTTCTCGATGCCGATGTCCCCGTCCACGGTGAAGAGCTTGTTGACAAACAGCTTGTGGCCGCCGTTCTTGTTCAGGTACAGGGCCAGCAGCCGCTCATTGGGCAGGATCCACCGGCCGGTGAGGTAGAAGATGGACGGGGGATCGCTGATGAGGAGCTGTTCCAGCCCCCGCTCCTCCATCTGGGCCAGCACGGCGGCCACTCTTTGATCGTACATACCGTACGCCTCCTTTGAGTTAAAATTTCAGTGAAATCAGGGCAAAAGCCGCCGTAACCTGGGGTCGCGGCGGCTTTTGTGTTAAGGTCAGCCCATGACGTAGGTGATGGGGGCGCCGGGGCCGAGAGGAAGCCCGATGAGCATCCACACGGCCAGCAGGACACACCAGCCCACCAAGAAGGCCATGGAGAAGGGCAGCATGCAGGAGGCCAGGGTGCCCCAGCCGGAGTCCTTGTCGTACTTCTTCATGATGGTGAGGATGTAGGGGATCCAGGCGATGACGGGGGCGATGATGTTGGTGGAGCTGTCGCCGATGCGGTAGGCCACCTGGGTCAGCTCGGGGGACAGGCCCAGACCCATGAACATGGGGACGAACACGGGGGCAAAGATGGCGTACTTGGCGGAGGCGGAGGCCATGAACAGGTTCACGAAGCCGGACACCAGCACGAAGCAGATCATCAGGATGACCGGGTTGGCGTTCATGCCCTGGAGCAGCTCAGCGCCCTTGAAGGACAGGATGCGGCCGATGTTGGTCCTGCTGAAGTAGTTGGTGAACTGGGCGGCGACAAAGGCCATGGCGATGAAACCGGACACGGAGGCGATGGACTTGTTGAAGGAGGCCACCACGTCCTTGTCGGTCTTGAAGGTACCGCACAGCTTGCCGTAGACGAAAGAGGGGATGAGGAACAGCAGGGTGAACAGCGGGATGATGGAGTTGATCAGCGTGGAATCCTCGATCAGGCTGCCGGTCTCGTTGTTGCGCATGAAGGAGCCCTTGGGGATGCAGCAGATCACATAGACGACGATGATGCCCAGGAACACGAAGTTGGCGATCCGCAGGGCCTTCTCCTCCTGCGCGGTCATCTCGCCGGTGGGCTCAGCCAGGGTGCCGTCGCCGTTCTCCCTGTACTCGCCCAGGCGGGGCAGGATGACCTTCTCGGTGATGAGGGTGCCCAGAATGGTGATCAGGAAGGTGGACACGATCATGAAATACCAGTTGGACAGGGCGCTCACGTTATAGTTGGGGTCCAGGGTCTGGGCCGCGGAGGTGGAGAAGCCGGAGAGGATGGCGTCGGTGGAGCCGATGACCAGGTTGGCGGAGAAGCCGCCGGACACGCCGGCAAAGCCCGCCGCGATGCCGGCCAGGGGATGCTTTCCGTACGCTTTAAAGATCATGGCCGCCAGGGGGATGAACACCACGTAGCCCGCGTTCTCAGCCACGTTGGTGAGCACGCCGATCAGGACCACCATGGGGGTGACCAGCCAGGCGGGGGTGACCTTGACCACCTTGCGGATCAGGCCGTTGAGGTAGCCGGAGCTCTCGGCCACGCCGATGCCCAGCATGATGACGATGGTGAAGCCCAGGGGCGCGTAGCTGGTGAAGTTGCTGACCGCGCTGGTGAGCATATACTGGAGGCCGGACTTGCTGAACAGGCTGACTACCTTGACGGTGGTCTCCTCCACCACGCCGGTGGCGGAGTTGTACATCTGGCCGGTGGCGCTCCAGCCCAGGGCCGCGCCGATGCCGGAGATGACGACCACGATCACGGCCAGGTAGAAGAAGATGGTCAACGGTGCGGGGAGCTTGTTTCCTACCGCTTCGATCCCGTCCAGGAAGCGAAGAAAACCGGAACGTTTTTTGGCTTTTTCCTTTTTAGCCATGTTTTTTCCTCCTTACTTTTACTCTCTTTTGCGTGCTTTCTATCGCCAGCGCCGGGGGACGGCGCGTGACTACGATCTCTTATTTCGCGCTGTTGGAGGCGATGAGGGCGGCGTCCCACACCCCGGAGAAGGGGGGAGAGTAGCACAGGTCCATGAAGCCCATCTCGTCCACCGTCAGCCCGGAATAGATGGCGATGGCGTAGTAGTTGGCCCGGGGCACCACGATGCCCTGCCCCCAGGTGGAGGCCCCCAGGATGACCCGGGTCTTGGCGTCGTAGATGAGCTTGATGTTCAGCTTCTCCTTCCCGTAGTAGGAGGCGTAGCTGTTGCCGGTGATGGTGTGGGCCTTGTAGTCCAGGCCGTTGGCCTTGGCGTCCCGCTCGGACAGGCCCACCTTGGCGGCGTCCAGGCCGAACAGGCGCAGGGCGGAGCTGCCGATGAGCTTGAAGGGGTTGGGGGTGGCCCCGCCCAAGATGTCGCCGATGATGCGCCCCTGCTTGTTGGCGTTGGTGCCCAGGGGGGCGTAGCTGTACTGGCCGGTGATGGCGGACTTCATGATGCTGCAGTCGCCGGCGGCGTACACGTCGGGGACGCTGGTCTCCATGCGCTCGTTGACGTAGATGGCGCCGTTGCGGGCCTTCTCCACATTGGGGATAAAGGCGGTGGCGGGGGCGATGCCGGCACTGTTGATGACCATGTCCGCCGGGATCTCGGTCTCCTTGTCCCCCTGCTTCAGCACCGCCTTGACGATCTTCCCGTCCTCGGCGACCAGGCGGCTCACCGCGGTGTCCGTCAGGACGGTGACACCGTTGCGCTCCAGCTCGTCCCGAAGGGCCTGGCTGGCTTCGGGCTCAAAGGCGGCCAGGATCTGGGGGGCCAGCTCCACCACCGTGACCTCCTTGCCATAGTGGCGGCAGGCCTCGGACACCTCCAGGCCGATAAAGCCCGCGCCCACGATGACCACGTGCTTGACGGCGTCGTCCAGCAGGGCCTGCTTGACCCGGGTGCCGTCGGCCACATCCCGCACCTCGAAGAGGTTGTCGTAGGGCTGGTCGAAGGGCGGGAAGTGCCGCACGGAGGCGCCGCTGCCGATGACCAGCTTGTCATAGGTGTCGGTGAACTCCTCGCCGGTTTTCAGGTTTTTCACCGTCACGGTTTTGCTGTCTGTGTCCACGGCGGTGACCTCGTGGTAGGTCTTGATGGGGATGCCGTTTTGGGCGAATTCCTCCGCCGTGCGGGCGATCAGCTCCTGGCCCCGCTTGATGTGGTCGGAGATGTAGAACGGGATGCCGCAGGCGCCGTAGGACACGTCGCCCCCCTTTTCGTACACCATGATCTCCGCCTGGTCGCCCAGACGGCGCTTCAGCTTGGAGGCAGCCGACATACCGGCCGCCACGCCGCCAATGATGATGACTTTCATTCCTTTACCCTTCTTTCCACAATGATTGCGTTTGTCATGCAGCCGGTCACATTGATGAGCGTGCGGAACACATCCGCGATGGGGTCAATGGCGATCATGGCACCCAGCCCGGGCAGGGCCTCAGACGCGCCAAGGCCCATGACCAGCCCCAGTTCCGACATGGTGGCGGTGCCGGGAAGCTCCGTGATCCCGTAGGAGACGATGACCACCAGGATGAGGTGGGCCGCAATGAGCCCGGGGGTCATGGAGGTGCCGAAGAGCCCCAGGGCAAACAGGACGGAAAGGGTGGGGAACAGGGCCGCGCAGCCCTGCGCGCCGGAGGCGATGGCGTAGGCGGCCACCGGATCGGTGATCTCACGGCGCAGGCCCAGCCCCTCCGCCAGCACCTGCTGGGCGTCGGGCAGGCAGCCGGATCCCGAGCGGGTCTTGAGGGCCTTGACCATCACCGGCTTCCCCTTGCCCCAGAAGGCGGCGGGGCTTACCCCGGACAGGGCGCACAGCAGGGTCTGCAGCACCAGCATCACCGCCATGCCCAGAATGAGCGCCAGCAGCATTTTGGCGATCATCAGCAGGATCACCGGCCCGCAGGACGCCACCAGCCAGGCCATGATGGCCCCGGCCCCCATGGGCTTGTAGGCGATGACGGTCTTACACACGCTGACGCCCACGGAGAAGGCCCCGTCCAGGATGTCGATCAGGGACTTGACCGAGTCCGACTTGGCCTGCATCCGCCGGGCGGCGATGCCCACGTAGATGCCGAACACGAAGATGCCCGCCACGTTGGCCAGCACCAGATCCCGGCCCAGGCCGGAGGGGACCAGGGAGGACAGGTGGCTGACAAGCTCATTGCCGTCGGCGGTGAAAACCGGGGCGCCCTGGTCGGGGACGGCCCCGACCTTGAAGACCAGGCCCAGGGCCAGGGCCACGCCGGCGCTGAGGAGCAGCATCAGGGTGTTGACCCACTTTTTCCACCGGGTCAGCTTGGACACCGTCTTTTCGGCCGGGGTTTTGACCACCAGCCGGATGGAGGCCAGAAAGACCATGGGGAGGATCAGGCAGGCCAGCAGGGCCACATAGCCCTTGGCCACCAGGGAGAACCAGGGGATCAGGTCGCTGGCGTAGGGCTCAGGGGCCGACGCCGGCTGGAAGAGGGACAGCCCGGAGGAAACGCCCCCGGACAGGGCCCAGACCAGCAGGCCCAGCAGGGTGCCCGCGCCGCTGCCGATCAGGACGCGGGTGGCGAAGCTGAACTTCTTCTTGGGCAGATGGCCCAAAATGTAGAGCAAGACAAAGAACAGGACCACGCCCACCAGGCTGGCCCAGTGGGAAAGGCTCAGAAATTGCAAGATGTCCCAATCCAACACGTTCAAAGTGTACCGCTCCTTTCCGCCAACCCTCAGCACATATCGGTCATGATGCGGATGATCTCCTTGTCAGTCTCCCGCATCCCGTCCCGGCTGAGGCGGCCCACGTTCAGGATGGTGTTCTCCACGCCCTTGGAGATGATCCCGTCGCCGCCCGAGAACTGCTGGCCGTTGATGTACATTTGGTAGCCCAGAATGCCGCAGTCCACGGCGGCGGCGATCTTACCGGCGCAGGAGGGCTTTGCCCCGTCGCAGATGATGCCCGAGACGATGGCCAGGGAGTTGACCAGCGTGTGGGCGATGCAGTTGTAGTCGCCGCCCAGCAGGAAGGCGATGCCGCAGCCCGCGCCGCAGCCCGCGCTCACCGCGCCGCAGTAGGCGGACAGGCGGCCGATGCCGGTCTTCTGATGGATGGTGACCAGGTTGGACAGCAGCAGGGCCCGGTGGAGCTCGTCCCGGCTGGAGCCCAGCTCCTTGGCGTATTCGATGACGGGCAGCGAGGCGGTCATGCCCTGGTTGCCGCTGCCCGAGTTGATGATGACAGGCATCTCACAGCCGCTCATGCGGGCGTCGGAGCCCGCGGCGGCGGCGGCCCGGGCGCGGGTGCGCACGTCGTTTCCAAAGCTCTCCAGGAGCACGCTGCCGATGTTGGCGCCCCAGCTGTTTTTCAGGCCCTCGGCGGAGATGGCGCTGTTGTAAGCGATCTGCCGCTCGATGATCTCCCGGGTGTCGTCCAGGTCGGCGGTCCGGGCGAACTCATCGATGTCCTTCACGTTGAGCAGGCTCCGGTCGGCCATGACCGCGGCCTTCTCCGCCTTCACGCCGATCTGATAGAGGACTTCCCCGTCCTTTTCAATGAGGACGATGTTGGTGTGGTAGTTGGCGATGCGCACCCGGGACCAGGAATCCCCCTTGTACAGGGTGACTACCATGTCCAGGATCTCATCGGTCTCCAGGGGGCTGATCCGGATCTCGGTGTGATCCATGTACTCCTTGATCTGGGGCTTCTGCTCCTCGGTGACGCCGGCAATGACCTCCAGCACCCGGCCAGCGTCTCCCACGGTCACACCCGCGGCCACGGCGGCGGCAATGCCCTTGAGCCCGCCGGTGTTGGGCACGATGACGCTTTTCACGTTTTTCACAATGTTCCCGCTGACCGCGACCTCACACCGGTCGGGGAGCGCGCCCAGCACCTCCCGCGCTTTGGCGGCGCAGTAGGCCAGGGCGATAGGCTCCGTACAGCCCATGGCGGGGACCAGCTCTTCCTTTAGGATCTGAACATAAGTCTGATAACGCACATCTGACCGTTCCATCACAATGTCCTCCTATCCCGAATCGCCGGGCTCCAGGCCGGGAATTTGAACCCGCCTCCATTATTTGGTGATTTTGCATGATTGCACCCGGTGTTTTATTGCATTATACTACCACATTGTTAAGAGAAAATCAAACAAAATCACATAAAACCACATCATGGATTATAATCACGAGATAAAGGATCATTATGGGTCAGTTAGAGAAGGGACGACACATTGTGCCCCCTATGGAAACGGGAGTACCCGTCGCGAGCGGGCCCAGCCGCTATTTCAAATATATTTTAAATACCTCCTTGACATTGCCCCCGCGTCATGGTAGAATCTATTTAAAGATAATTTGAAATAGTTTGGAGGCTCGTTTATGCCTATTCCTGAGATTCTAACCGCGCTGGCCGACGAGAACCGCCGCAAGATCCTGACCATACTGAAAAAGGGCCGCGTCAGCTCCGGGGCGCTGGCGGAGGCGGTTGGTATGACGCCCCAGGCCCTGTCCTACCACCTGAAAAAGCTGAAAGAGGCGGAGCTGATCTACGAGACCCGGCAGAAAAACTTCATTTACTATGAGCTTGACCTAACGGTGCTGGACGAGGCTGTTTTGTGGCTGGACGAGCTGAGAGGAGGCGCAAGTCATGAAGTCCAAAGTGAAAGCCCTGTACACGATCTCCATCCTGCTGACGGTTCTGTCCCTGATCCTGCCCCTGGCGGCGCTTCCCTTCCTTCCTGATGCCATCCCCGCCCACTACAATGCCGCCGGGATGGTGGACCGCTGGGGGAGCAAATACGAAATCCTGATCTTTCCCGCCTTCATCATCCCCTGTGGTGTTATCTGGACAGCCTGCGGCCGCTTGCACTGGCGCGGCCAGGAGGTACAGGCGTCCGAATTGGTCTGGCTCATCGGCGGCGTGGTACAGCTCATTGTCTTTGCCGCCTTACAGCTGTACTTCCTGTACGCCGATTTCCGGCAGGCGGAACACCTGGGGTTCCTCCCGGTGGACATCCACCGGCTTCTCTGCGCCGTGTGCGGCCTGGGCCTCATCGCCCTGGGCAACTGGATGCCAAAGCTGAAAGAGCCCGGCCCCATGGGCCTGCGCACCCCGTGGAGCATGAAAAACGAGACGGTCTGGCGCAAGTGCCAGCGGTTTGGCGGCTGGTCTTTCGCGGCGGCGGGGGCGGCGTCCATCGCCGCGGCCCTGCTTGTGGGCGGCGCGTGGTGCTGGCTGTGGATGACGCTGGCCCTGATCGCGGCCGGAGCCGCCGGGGTGGTGTACTCCTACCACATCGCCAAGACCTCGGCTTGATTTCTTTAAATAAGGAGGCGCGCAAAATGCTTTTGGTTTTTGGTTTGGCCACTACGGCCCTGTTCATCGTGCTGGGGATCGTTTTTCTGTGCGGAAAGGGCGCGTTTCTCATTGCGGGTTACAACCCCCTGCCCTCAGAGGAGGAGGCTAAAGTCGACGAAGTGAAGCTGACCAAATTCATGGGAAAGCTGATGTTCGCCCTGGCCGCCTGCTGGCTTGTCGTCGCATCCAGCGAGGTATTCCAGACCATGCTGCTGTTTTGGATCGGTTTTGGGCTTTTCGTCATCACGACGATCGTTGGCGTCGTCTATGCCAACACCGGGGACAGGTTCCAGCACCGCTGACTGCCCACCGCAAAGCAAAGCGCCCTCCCCCACATGGGGGAGGGTGCTTCCTGTTTTTACTCGATCCCGCTCAGATCGAAGCTGTCCAGCCAGGCGCTGGCGGCCTCGCACACCCCCCGCAGGCACTTCTCCTCGAAGGGGCTGTCCAGGCCGGCGTTTTTCAGCAGGTCGGTGAAGGTGTGGCTGCCGCCCTGGCGGGTATAGGCCATATACTTCTCCCAGGCCGCCTTGCTGTCCTTCTGGAGCAGCGCCCAGAACTGGAGGGCCACCGTTTGGGCCAGGCAGTAGTCGATATAATAGAAGGGGCTGGAGTAGATGTGGTGCTGGCGCTGCCAGCCCTCGCCCTCGGCGTAGAAGGGGATGTCCCCGTCCAGCTTCATCCAAGGCATATACACCCCCAGCAGCTTCTTCCAGACGGCGTGGCGCTGGGCGGGGGTCATGTCCGGGTTGGCGTACACCTCGTGCTGGAAGTGATCCACCATGGTGCCGTAGGGGATGAAGGTGAGGGCGCCGGACAGGTGGCTGTACAGGAATTTTTGGGTGTCCTTGCCGAAGAAGCCCTCCTCCCAGGGCCAGGCCATGAACTCCATGGACATGGAGTGAACCTCGCAGGCCTCCATGCTGGGCCAGATATAGTCCATGGGGATGCGATCCCGGTTGAGCCAGGAGGCGAAGGCGTGGCCCGCCTCGTGGGTGACCACCTCCACGTCCCCCTGGGTGCCGTTGAAGTTGGCGAAGATAAAGGGCACCTCGTAGTCCGGGATGGAGGTGCAGTAGCCGCCGCCGGCCTTGCCCTCGGTGGACAGCACGTCCAGCAGCTCGCCGTCCAGCATGGTGTTGAAGAACTCGGCTGTCTCGGGGGACAGCTCGTCATAGAACTTCTTGCCTTGGGCCAGAATGTCGTCGGGCGTACCCTGGGGACGGGGGTTGCCGGAGCGGAACTCCAGGGCGTTGTCCGCGAAGCTCATGGGATACTCTTTGCCCAGGCGCTTGGCCTGCTCGCGGTAGATGCTGTCAGCCACGGGCACCAGGTACTTCACCACTGCGGCGCGGAACTTCTCCACGTCCTCCTTGGTGTAGCAGTTGCGGCCCATGCGGCAGTAGCCCAGGGTGGTGTAGCCCTCGTAGCCCAGCTTTTTGCCCATCTCGTCCCGCAGATGGGTGAGCTGGTCGTAAATGCTGTCCAGCTTCTCCTGGTTGTCCTTATACCACTGGCCCTCCGCCTTCCAGGCGGCCAGGCGGCGCTCGTCGTCGGCGTCCGTCTTGAAGGGGGTGAGCTGGGACAGGGTGTAGGTCTTGCCCTCGAAGGGGATCTGGGCGGAGGCCAGCAGCTTCTCATACTCGGTGGTCAGGTCGTTTTCCTGCTGGAGCTGGGGGATGATCTCCGGAGAGAAGGTTTTCAGCTCGATCTCCGCGTTGATGAACATCAGATCGCCGTACTCCGCCTCAAAATTCTTGCGGAAGGGAGAGGCCAGCATGGCCATCGTCCATGCCTGGCTGTACTCCTGGAGCTGGGGCCTGGCAGAGTTCCAGAAGGCCTCCTCATCATCATAGAACTGATCCCGGGTGTCAATGGTGTGACGGATACTGGCCAGAGCGGCCTGGGTGCCCAGGTGCTTCATCTCCGTCTCCTTTTCCATGAAAACGGCCTTGGCCTCCTCATAGCTGGCCGCGTCCTTCAGACGCTGGATCAAGCCGGACAGCTTCTGCTTCACCCCCTCCAGATCGGGGCGCTGGTAGGGCATCTCAGAAAATTTCATGACAGTTCCTCCTTGCATAATTAGAACATATGTTTCACGTGAAACAATTTAGAAAATGGGCTTCCCATTCAACACAGCCCGGATCAATTTGTCGCCTTCGCTTCTGTAGTCCAGGGTGAGCAGGAAGGGCGGGGCGTCCTCCGCCAGCAGCTTGAGGAAGATCTCGTCCCCCTCCCAGATGGGCAGCTCCAGCACCTTTGCGCGGGGGACCCAGGCCAGGTCGCCCTCGTTACAGTCCGGGTTCAGCTCCCCCGTCCAGCCCGTGGCGGTGAACAGGTACATGAACTGATCCGCCTTGCTGTCGCCGCACAGGAAGGTGACCACCCCCCGGAATTGGAAGTCGGTCAATGTGAGCCCGGTTTCCTCCCAGACCTCCCGGCGCAGGCACTCGTCAGGGCTCTCCCCTTCCTCAAAGCCGCCGCCCACACCGATCCACTTGCCCTTGTTGATGTCCACCTTTTTCTTGACCCGGTGGAGCATCAGGTACTCCCCCCGGTCGTTCTCCAGGTAGCACAGGGTGCTGTTGTACATACTCATCGTATCCCTTCATTGACACCACGCCTCGCCTGTTCGCGACGCGCGGCTTCCTTCCGACTCGGGCTGGTCTCTGGGGCCGCTGGCCCCATCGCTCACCCTCGCTCCAGTCCATCCGCGCGGCTCACGACGGCTCGAACGCTAGAACGGCAAATTCAGCCCGCCGGTGAGCTTGGACATCTGGCTAGAGGCATCGTCAGAAGCCTTGCGCAGCGCCTCGTTGACGGCGGCCACGATCAGATCCTGGAGCATCTCCACGTCGTCCGGGTCGACGGCCTCCGGGTCGATGGTGACGCTGACCAGCTCCTTTTTGCCGGACACGGTGGCGGACACCACGCCGCCCCCCGCCCCGGCCTCGTAGGTCTTGGCCTCCAGCTCCTCCTGGGCCTTGAGCATATCCTGCTGCATCTTCTGGGCCTGACGGATCATGTTGTTCATGTTGCCGCCGCCCATGCCGCCCATACCGCGGCTGTTGAATCCCTTTGCCATAATTTGGTTCCTCCCTATGTCAAATGTCTATTCTACCGTAATATTACTGCCGCCCTGGGCCAGGAACGCATCCAGCGCGTCCATTGCTGGGGCGGCGTCCGGGGCGTCCTCCGGCGGGGCCTTGCCCATCTTTACCTCCACCTGGCGCGCCACGCCGGTAAGCCTCTGGCAAAGCGACCCCATGGGCCGGGTGATGGCGGGGCGGTCCAGCATATCCCGCAAAAAGTCGTTGGCTACCCACAGGGTGAGCCGGCTTCCGTCAAAGCGGCCCTCCGCCATGGCGGGGTTACTGAGAAAGCTGTAATCGCTCACCGCCAGCAGGCCCTTCAGCTGCTCCCGGAAGGCGGGCCAGCCCGGCCAGCCGCTTCCGCCGGTCCGCGGGGCAGGCGCTTCCTCCTCTACAGCAGGCTGAACCGGGGGCGCGGGCTGGGGCGGCCGCTCCTGCTTGGGGGCCTGTTTGGGCGAGGGCTTCGGCGCGGGGACGGGATCCACATCCCAGGGGGGCGCCTCCTCGTCCCGGGCCGGGGGTTCCTCCGGCAGGGGCGGCTCCTCCCAGGGGACCTCCTCCGGGGCCGGTGGCTCCTCCGGAGGCGGCGCCTCCCGCCTGGGGGCGGGGGCCGCTTTCGGGGCCGTTTCAGCGGCGGGAGCCGGGGCGGTCACTCCCCCCTGCTCCAGCCGGGCGATCCGGGAGGACAGTCCCGCCGTGGAGCCGTCCAGCGTGGGGTCGCACAGGGTGACCAGGCACAGCTCCATATCCGTGCGGCGGTTGGCCGACCGGGCCAGATCCGCCGCCGTTTTTTGCAGCAGGGTGAGCATCTGCACCAGCCGGGTCACGTCGAACCGGGCGGACAGCTTTTTCAGCGTCTCGCCGTCAAACCCGCCGGTCATCAGCGCCGCCCCGGCCTTGGGGGCGGTTTTACGCACCAGCAGATCCCGCGCCAGGGCGGACAGCTCCCCGGCCAGGGCGTTCATCTCCTTGCCCCCGGCGTACAGCCTGTCCAACCGCTCCAGGGCGGCGGCGGCGTCCCCGTCGGCGGCGTTTTGCAGCAGGGCGGCGGCCTCCAGGTTGCCCGCCAGACCCAGGGTGGAAAGCACCCGCTCCTCGTCCACGGTCCCGCCCGCGCCCGCGCCGGAGCACTGGTCCAGCAGCGATAACGCGTCCCGCATACCGCCGTCGGCCAGCCGGGCCACGAGGGCGGCGGCGCTGTCGGTGAGGTCGATGCCCTCCCGCTCGGACACACGGAGCAGATGGGCGGCGATGTCCTCCGTCCGGATGCGCTTGAAGGCAAACTGCTGGCACCGGCTCTTGATGGTGGCGGGCACCTTGTTGACCTCGGTGGTGGCCAGGATGAACATCAGGTGGGCCGGCGGCTCCTCCAAGATCTGCAAAAGGGCGTTGAACGCCTGGGTGGACAGCATATGGACCTCGTCCACGATGTACACGCGCTTTTTCACCGTGGCGGGGGTGTACACCGCCTCGTCCAGAATGGCGCGCACGTCGTCCACCCGGTTGTTGGAGGCGGCGTCCAGCTCCAGCACGTCCAGGATGGAGCCGTTCTCGATGCCCAGGCAGGCAGGGCAGGCGTTGCAGGGATTGCCGTCCTGGGGGTTCTCACAGTTCACCGCCCGGGCCAGCAGCTTGGCGCAGGAGGTCTTGCCCGTCCCCCGGGTGCCGGTGAAGAGGTAGGCGTGGGACAGCCGCCCGGACTGCACCTGCCGCTTCAGGGTCTGGGTGACGTGATCCTGGCCCACCACCTCGTCAAAGGTGCGGGAGCGCCACTTGCGGTATAGGGCCTGGTACATCCAAATCACCTCGAAAAATAAAAAACTCGACGCAGGACAAGACCGCGCACCGGCCTTTGAAGCACAGGATATGCCCGTTACCCATACAGCCGGCTCAGGATCGGCGGGCCCGCGGCACACGCCCAGGTCCGCTTAGTGCTGCTCGGTTCCCCGCCTGACACGGTTCACGGGTGAGCGTTGCGCGGGACCGATCCATCATCGCTGCTTATATGGGGCAGACGGCACAGTCTGCCTCCGGGGGCCGGGATTCATCCCTGCTGTAGCGGGTTGCAGGTACAGGGCACCGCTAACTCCCCAACTAGCGCGGCCTTGTTCCGCGCCGAGGCGCTGACAAGCCGCAGTTATTTTATCACGCCCGGGAAAATTTATCAACTGTAATTTCAAAAAAACCGGCAGGGGGCCTCAGCGCAGGATGTGCCACACGTCGTCCCCCCGGAAGCCGCAGGCGCGGTAGACCGCCTCGGGCTGGGTGGGGTTATCGCATTCGCCGGATACCGTGGCGAAGTCCGCGAAGGGGGCCATGGCGTCCAGCGCGCGCGGCACCAGGGCGGCGGCGATCCCGCGGCGCCGGTACTCCGGCAGCACCTGGAGCCACTCGATGACCGCCTCCCCCGCCTCCGGGTCAAACTCCCCGATGACAGAGCCGACCAGCGTCCCGTCCGCGAACGCGCCGATCCACAGCTCGGGGCGGTATACCGGGACCCTAGCCCAGCCCCGCACCTCTTCCTCTGTCACGCCCACATCGGAATGCCCGTAGCAGCGGTTGATCATGTCCGCCAATTCCCCGGCCCGGTCTGCGGAAATGGGAGCAAATTCGATACCGAAAGGGGCGGGCCCGGGCCGGGGGACGGGGCGCAGATGGTGGATCAGCCGGAAGTAGCGGCTGTGATGGCGGCCCGCCGCCATTTCCTCCCGGAACCGGCTGTGGTGGACGATCTCCATCCCCGGGGGCACAGAAATCTCCTTTGCTTTCCAGTAGGGGATGGATAGGGTCCCGCAGGGGTCCGCGCGGTATTCCTGGAGGGTTATCATGCCGTTTCAGCTCCATTTTGTTCGATTTGTCCTGACGTTTATGATATAATATCCGGGGCCAACCTGTCAAGGAGGGGCCTTGCCCTTGCAATCCGCCGCCCGCTTTGTTATAATATTTGCCAATGAATTTGAACGAGGAGGCTCGGCCATGGCCACCGCTGTCGTCACAGATGGAAAATACCGCACCTCCATCGCCGCCGTGCGGGCGCTGGGCCGGGCGGGCTACCGGGTGATCGTCACCCAGGCCAGGGACGACACGACCCTGGAGCCGCCGGTGTTTGCCTCCCGCTACGCAAGCGAGAGCCGCTGGCTGGACGGGGCGGCGGCAGACCCGGATTACCCGGACAAGCTGTACGCCCTCCTGGCCGAATACGACCACCCAGTGCTGTTCTGCGCCGGGGCGGCCACCCTCAACGCCGTGGCGAAACACCGGGAGCGGTTCGAGAAGGTTTGCGACTTCCTCATCGCCCCCCCGGAGGCGCTGGACGCCCTCAACGACAAGGAATCCGTCCACCGCCGCTGTGAGGAATTGGGCATCCCTGTCCCGAAGCAGTACGACGGGGAACCGGAGGGCTGGCCCGTCATCATCAAGCCCCACTGCGGGGAGAAGTTCGGCCTGAAGGCCAAGGACCGCTACGCCATTGCCAATAACGCGGAAGAGTACGCCGCCAAGCGGGCGGCCATGGCGAAATACGACCCCGCTCCCATCGTCCAGCAGAAGGTGGACGGGCAGGGGGCCGGGGCCAGCCTGCTGCTGGACCGGGAGGGACGGCTCATCTCCGCCATCTGCCACCGGCGCGTCCGGGAATACCCCGCCGCCGGCGGGCCGTCCACCTGCTGTGAGAGCTTCTATGACGAGCATATGATCGACAGCGCCTACCGCCTGCTGTCCTCCTTTGGGTTCGTGGGCATGGCCATGGTGGAGTTCAAGGGCGAGTACGTGCTGGAGGTGAACCCTCGGGTGTGGGGCAGCTTCCCCATGACCGAGCGGACAGACAGCCCCTTTGTGGTTCGCTACGCCCGGGCGGCGGCGGGGGAGCGGCTGGAATACCAACCCCAGGACTACCAGACCGGCGCGCGGATGCGCTTCACCCTCAACGACGGGGCGGCCATGCTGGACTACCTGCGCCACGGCAGGCCGGGGCCCTTCTTCCAGGGAATGGCGGACTGGTTCCGGGCAAAGGACGCGCTGTCCGCCAGGGACGACCCCAAACCCCTGCGCCGCTATGTACGCGGGATGCTGCTGAAACGATGAGCATGGAATTGAAGCTTGATCTGCACGTCCACTCCGAGCGCTCCTTCGACGGGGTGATGACGCTGGACGAGATCGTGTCCCTGGCCCGTGCCAAGGGGCTGGACGGCGTGGCCGTATGCGACCACGGAGTGGCCTTAACGGATGCGCCGGAATACCCGGACTTTCTGCTCATCCCCGGGATAGAGCTGGCCACCCAGTTCGGCCATGTGCTGGGGCTGTTCGTCACCGGGCCGGTGGAGACCACGGACTTTTACCAGGCGGCGGAGCGCATACACGCCCAGGGGGGGCTGACGGTGCTGGCCCACCCCTTTGAGCACAACCGGGACAATGCCCGCCTGCTCCCCGCTGTGCCCTGCCTGGACGGGGTGGAGGTGTGGAACAGCCGGGCGGATCGGAACATCCGGGAGGCCAACGCCCTGGCGGCCCGGTTCGCCGCCGATCACCACCTGCTGCCCTTCGGCGGCAGCGACGCCCACGTGGCCCGGGAGATCGGCAACGCTGTGGTGACGGTTCAAGTGAAGGAGCGGACGCTGGAGGCGGTGAAGGCCGCCCTGCTGGAGGGCAGGGCGGAGATCCGCGGCCGGCGGGGACGGGCATGGTACGTGGCCCAAAGCCAGCTCACCCGGCGGAGGAAAACCGGGGCGGGGCCGCTGGACTATGCGCAGTGGGCGGCGTTCGCCGCCAAGTGCCGCTTGCAGGATATGTTTAGAAGGGATTGAATGGTATGTCGATGCTGGTAAAGCTGGGAAAAAAAGGGAAAAAGATTGTAAAAAAGTTCATCACTCCGGCGGAGAAGCACCACCTGAGCTACACCCGCCGCATTGAGCGGATCAAGACGGACAAGCGCATCTGCGCCATGACCTTTGACGACGGGCCCATGGATATGCCCGCCGCCCCGGATCGGTTCGAGGGGCGCTCCCTCACCGACGTGATCCTGGACGTTATGGCGGAATTCGGAGCCAAGGGCTCCTTTGACGTGGTGGGGGACACCAGCGAGAACTACCCGGACAAGGCGGGCAAGGTGGGCAGCGCCGCCTGGGGCGGGACCAAATTCGACCACTACCCTGACCTGGGCCATGACGACAAGGGGGGCACGGTCCACAACGACCGGCTCATCCGCCGGATGCTGGACGAGGGCCACCAGATCACCAACCACAGCTACCGCCATGTCATCTTCGGCAAAAAGCCCTTTGTGTACGGGGCCCGGGAGTACCTGGGCAGCGTGGACAAGGCGGTGGACGACCAGCTGCGGCTGGACAGGCTGATGGAGGAAACCTACGGCTACAAGCTGACTTTGGGCCGCCCGCCCCACTATGTGGACAAGATGCAGGACGGCTTCACCAGCTACGACGTGTACGACAAGGTGGGCTACCAGTACATGGCCGCGTCCTTTGATGGGGCGGGCTGGCTGCCCTCCACCCTCCCGAACCCGGAGGCCGCCCTGGAGGCGGAGGTGAACGCCATGGTGGAGCCCATGAAAAAGGCGCTGGAGAAAGACCCTGACTTCTTCCGCGGCCAGATCATCTTCCAGAAGGACGGCTACAACATGGCCAAGCGCACCCCGGTGGCTTGGGGGCTGAGAAAGCAGCTGGAACTGCTGAAGGAATACGGCTACCAGGTGGTGACGGTGGGGCGGCTCATGGAGGAGAGCCCCTTTGCCGACCTGGGCCGGGATGACCCGCTGTTTGACAAGCTGTGCCGCCTGCAAACGAACCGGGCGGTGGCCTACTCAGACAACCACCTGAGGCTGGACGACCCCATGACCTTTGGGGAGCTGGCCATGCTGCTGTGCCCCAAGGAGGAGGCCATGGCCCGCCGCTGGGCGAAGATCCGCCGGAGCGGCAAGCACGAGGACGCCTACCGCGGCGCGCTGGAGTGGTGCGTGGAGCAGGGGCTCCTCCCCAAGGACGTCAAGTCCGACGGCCCGGTGACCGCCTTGCCCGGAGGACTGTTTGGCCCGGTGGACGGCTTCACCCGGCGGCAGGTGTACGCCGCCTATCTGGAATAAACGCAAAAAGCCCCGGCGTCCATGGACGCCGGGGCTTTTTGAATAGGCCTCGCAGAGTTCGCGCCCGCAGGCGCGAAAAAAGTCAACCCACAAAACTCAGTCGCACTCGATGACGGCCCGCTTGACGGCGGGGATGGAGGCGGCGGAGACGGACAGCTCGTCGATGCCCACCGACATATAGAAGGCGGTGAGGGCGGTGTTGGCGGCGGACTCGCCGCAGATGCCCACCCAGATGCCCGCGTCATGGGCGGCCTTGGCGGTGCGCTCGATGAGGCGCAGGATGGCGGGGTGGCCGGAGTCGAACAGGTTGCTGATGTTGGCGTTCATCCGGTCGGCGGCCAGGGTGTACTGGGTCAGGTCGTTGGTACCGATGGAGAAGAAGTCCACCTCTTTGGCCAGCACGTCGGCCATGACGGCGGCGGCGGGGGTCTCGATCATGATGCCGTACTCCACGTCCTGGCTGTAGGGGATGCCCTCCTTGTCCAGCTCCTGCCGGATCTGGTTGACGATGGTCTTGATCTCCAGCACCTGCTCCAGATGGGTGATCATGGGGAACATGATGTTCAGCTTGCCGTACACCGACGCCCGCAGCAGCGCCCGCAGCTGGGTGCGGAAGATCTCAGGCTGCTTCAGGCAGATGCGGATGGCCCGGTAGCCCATGGCGGGGTTCTCCTCCCCCTCGATGCCAAAATAGGGGGCCTGCTTGTCGCTGCCCAGATCCAGGGTGCGCACCACCACGGGGCGGGGGGCCAGCCGGGAGAGCACCTCTTTGTAGATCTCGAACTGGGCCTGCTCGGTGGGGAAGTCCGGGCTGTCCAGGTAGATGAACTCGCTGCGGAACAGGCCCACGCCGGCGCCGCCCCGGGCGATGACCGCGTCGATGTCCTTCAAGCCGCCGATGTTGGCGCACACCAGCACCTTATGGCCGCTCTTGGTGACGGCCTTGCGGTCCTTATACGCCTCCAGCGCCACCTGGTCGGCCAGGAACGCGTCGCGGCGGCGGGTGAACTCCGCCCGGGTGGCCTCGTCGGGCTGGGGGGCCACCTCGCCGGTGGAGCCGTCGATGGCCACCAGACCGGACTTGGGCAGCTTGTCGTAATCGTCGCCCATGCCCACGATGCAGGGGATGCCCAGGGTGCGGGCCAGGATGACGGAATGGGAGGTGGAGGAGCCCAGCTTGGTGACAAAGCCCGCCACATGGTTCTTATCCAGCCGGACGGTCTGGCTGGGCAGCAGATCCACCGCCGCCACGATCACCGGCTCATCGGGGAAGTCGGCGGCGTCGGGGATGCCCTTCAGCACCCGGATCAGGCGGTTGCCCACGTCCATCACGTCGGCGGCGCGGGCCTGCATATACTCGTCGTCCATGGACTTGAACATGGCGGCCAGGGAGTCGGCGGTCTCCCGCACGGCGTACTCGGCGTTATATCCCTCGTCCAGCAGGCCGTCGATGCCGTCGATGAGGTCGGGATCCTCCAGCATCATGCGGTGGATGTCAAACACCTGGGCCACGTTCTCGTCGGTGGCCCGGGCCTTCTCGTACAGGCCGTCCAGCTCCCGGATGGCCTGGGACGCGGCCTGGTCATAGCGCTGGTGCTGCTGGGCGGGGTCCAGACCGGTCTCCTTGGTGACAGACAGATCGGGCTCCTCCAGGTAGAACAGTTGGGCGACGGCCGCCCCGGCTGAGGCGGCGATTCCTTTTAACATGACAGTTCCTCCGTTCATTTGGCAGTTTCGGACAGGCGCGCCGGATATGCGCAGTTCTTCTTTGTGTATAACATATAATTCGCGTTCCTGCAATGGGTTTGACAAAATTTTTTCAAAAATTTTTTATCCGGCGGCCTTTTATGATTTTTCTTGAAAAGGGCGGCGGGCCGTGCTATAATACGATAAAACGTTTGTTTGGATTGGAGGGCCGGTCATGCCCGGGGAGATTGTCGAGATGACGGGACGGAACCAGGTGGAGGGCACGGTGTCCGCCGTGCTGTTCCGCAATGAAGAGAACGGCTACACCGTGCTGAAGCTGGACTGCGGCGAGCGGGGGGAGATCACGGCGGTGGGCTGTATGCCCGGCGTGGCCCCCGGCGAGAGCCTGGAGCTGGAGGGGGCCTGGGGCCGCCACCCCAGCTACGGCGAGCAGTTCAAGGCGGAGGTGGTCACCCGCCGTATGCCCGTGGGGGAAAAGGCGGTGTTCGAGTACCTGGCCTCCGGGGTGGTAAAGGGCATCCGCATGGGGCTGGCAAGGCAGATCGTGGACCGCTTCGGGGAGGACGCGCTGGCCGTTATTGAGAACGAGCCGGAAAAGCTGTGCGAGATCCGGGGGGTGTCCCCCAAGCGGGCCCGGGCCATCAGCGAGGACTTCCGCCAGAAGATGGGGATGCGCCGTCTGGCGGAGTTTTTGTCCGAGCACCGGCTGCCCCTGGCCGCCGCCATGCCGCTGTACCAGCGGTTCGGCGATCTGGCGGTGGATGTGATCCACGACAACCCCTATCTGCTGGCGGACCGTTCGCTGGAAATCCCCTTCGCCCAGGTGGACGAGCTGGCCATCGAGCTGGGGGTGGAGGGGGACGACCCCCAGCGGGTGGAGTCCGCCCTGCTGTTTGAGCTGGATCACAACGCCGACAACGGCCATGTCTTTCTGCCGGAGAACAAGCTGCTGGCCGCCACCGCCGCCCTCATCGGGGTGGAGGGGGACTGTCTCACCGAGGGGCTGGACGCCCTCATGGAACGGGGCGAGGTGGTGCGGGAGGACATCGCCGGGGTGACCGCCTGCTACCCCGCGGGGCTGTATGGCGCGGAGTGCTATGTGGCCATGCGTCTGGGTGAGATGTGTTGTACGGAGATCGCCCCGCCGGAGGGGCTGGGGCGGCTCATCGACGCCATCCAGCGGGAGCAGGGCATCACCTACGCCGCCCAGCAGCGCACCGCTGTGGAGCTGGCCGCCAGCCGCCAGGTGATGCTGCTCACCGGCGGGCCGGGCACAGGCAAGACCACCTCCCTGCGGGGGGTGCTGGCCCTGTTCGAGACCCTGGGGCTGGAGACGGCCCTGGCCGCCCCCACCGGCCGCGCCGCCAAGCGGATGGGCGAGACCTGCGGCGCGGAGGCGCTGACCATCCACCGGCTGCTGGAGACCAAGCTCGACCCCTTCACCGGACAGCTGGCCTTTACCAAGAACCAGGACGACCCGCTGGAGGTGGACGCGGTCATCGTGGACGAGACGTCCATGGTGGACGTGTCCCTCATGGCGGCGCTGCTGGCCGCCCTGCGGGGGGACTGCCGGCTGGTGCTGGTGGGCGACCCGGACCAGCTCCCGTCGGTGGGGCCGGGGAACGTGCTGGACCACCTGATCCGCTCTGGGGTGGTGCCCGCCGTGTCGCTGACGGAGATTTTCCGTCAGGCCCGGGAGAGCGCCATCGTCATGAACGCCCACGGGGTGAATCGGGGGACGGCGCCGGAGCTGAACAATAAAGCAAAGGATTTCTTTTACATGGGCCGGCGGGACGCCGGACGCACGGTGGACACCATCGTGGAGCTGTGCCAGACCCGCCTGCCAAAGAACATGGGCATCCCGCCGGAGCAGATCCAGGTGCTGACCCCCACCCGCAAGCGGGGGGCGGGCACCGCCGCGCTGAACCGGGCCCTCCAGGAAGCGCTCAACCCCGCCGCCGAGGGCAAGGGGGAGCGGGCCTTCGGCCCCTTCATCTTCCGGGAGGGCGACCGGGTGATGCAGGTCAAGAACAACTACGACCTGTTCTGGGAGGATCCCGACACGGGGGCCAAGGATATGGGGGTGTTCAACGGCGATATCGGCACGATCCTGGAGGTGAACGCCGGGGGCATCACCGTGTCCTTTGACGGACGGCTGGTGGCCTATCCCCCGGAGCTGCTGGGGGAGCTGGAGCCCGCCTACGCCGTCACCGTCCACAAGGCCCAGGGCAGCGAGTACCGGGCGGTCATCCTGGCCCTCAGCGACGTCCCCCCCTCCCTGCTGGCCCGGGGGGTGCTGTACACCGCCATCACCCGCGCCCGGGAGCTGTTCATCCTGGTGGGCAGCGGCGAGCTGATGGCCCAGATGGTAGCCAACGACCGGCAGACCCGGCGGTACTCCGCCTTGCGCACCCGGCTGCTGATGGAGACCGGGCGGGAGGCGTAAAACCCCGGATTCGCTGTCTGTGGGGAGTGATTCTCAAGGCCAGCCGTGGTATACTTTCTCCAAAGGAGGGAGCGAAATGGATCAGGCCAAAGTGGGAAAATTCATCGCGGCACTGCGCAAAGAGCAGGGACTCACCCAGGAGGCGCTGGGACAGAAGCTGGGCGTCACCAACAAGACCGTCTCCCGCTGGGAGAACGGCAACTATATGCCGGACATCGAGCTGCTGGTTCCTCTTGGAGAGGCGCTGGGGGTCAGCGTCAACGAGCTGCTGGCCGGGGAACGTTTGAGCGATGAGCAGTTCCGAAAGCAGGCGGACGAGAACCTGGTGACGGCGGTGCGGGAGAGTAGCTTTTCCGTGATGGAGCGCACAGAGTTTTTTAAGAAAAAGTGGCTGCGGGACAACGCTTGGCTCATCGCGGTATCCATCGCGGCGGGTGTCGCCGTGTCCGTGAAGCTCTCGTTTGACCAGCTGTGGGTGCTGATCTCGCCCTTCTGGCTGATCGTGTTCTGCTGGCTGCGCAACCGCATGATGGCCTATGTGGAGGGCAGGGTGTACGGCGGCCCCAAGCCGCCAACGGACGGTTGACAACCGGCGAAAAATCTTATATGATAGCCTCTGTGAATTTACCGCAAGGAGACACAGAGAGATGAAGAAGCCCTTCCTCACCCTGGCCCAGGCCCGGGCGATCATAAAGACCTATCCCACCCCCTTCCACATCTACGACGAGCGGGGCATCCGGGAGAACGCCCGGGCACTGAAGGCCGCTTTCGCCTGGAACCCGGGGTTCAAGGAATATTTCGCCGTCAAAGCTACCCCCACCCCGGGCATCCTCAAGCTGCTGCGGGAGGAGGGCTGCGGCGTGGACTGCTCCTCCCTTACCGAGCTGATGATGTCGGAGAAGTGCGGGTTTTCGGGCAGCGAGATCATGTTTTCCTCCAACGAGACCCCGGCGGAGGAGTTCGAGCTGGCCGCCAAGCTGGGGGCCAACATCAATCTGGACGACCTGACCCATGTGGATTTCCTCTACCATACCCTGGGCCGTGTGCCCGAAACGGTGTGCTGCCGCTTCAACCCCGGCGGGGTGTTTACCCTGGGGGAGAGCAAAGAGGGCTTCCAGGTGATGGACAACCCGGGTCAGGCCAAATACGGCATGACCCGGCCGCAGCTGGCCCAGGCGTTCACGCGTTTGAAGGAGCTGGGGGCGAAGCGTTTCGGCATCCACGCTTTCCTGGCCTCCAATACCATCTCCAACGAGTACTACCCTGCCCTGGCCCGGCTGCTGTTCCAGACCGCCGCCGATGTGGCGGCAGAGACAGGCTGTCACGTGGCCTTCATCAACCTGTCCGGCGGCGTGGGTGTGCCCTACCGCCCGGGGCAGAGCGCCAACGACATCGCGGTCATCGGCGAGGGCGTGCGCCGCGCCTATGAGGAGATCCTCGTCCCCGCCGGGATGGGGGACGTGGCCATCTACACCGAGCTGGGCCGGTTCATGCTGGCCCCCTTCGGCCACCTGGTCACCACCGCCGTCCACGAGAAGCACATTTACAAGGAGTATATCGGCGTGGACGCCTGCGCCGCCAACCTGATGCGGCCGGCCATATACGGAGCCTATCACCACATCACCGTGCTGGGCAAGGAGGACGCACCCCGCGACCACGTATACGACGTGGTGGGCTCCCTGTGCGAGAACAGCGATAAGTTTGCCATTGACCGGGATCTGCCTGAGATCGAGGTAGGCGACGTGCTGGTCATCCACGACACCGGGGCCCACGGCTTCTCCATGGGTTACAACTACAACGGCAAGCTTCGCTCGGCGGAGCTGCTGCTTCGGGAGGACGGCTCGGTGGAGCTGATGCGGCGCGCGGAGACGCCGGACGACTATTTTGCCACCTTGATTTGGTGAACCGAACAAAAATGACGGCGGGGCTTCCCCCCGCCGCCCATACGCGGGTATGGCGGAATTGGCAGACGCGCAGGATTTAGGTTCCTGTGGAGTGATCCGTGTGGGTTCGACCCCCACTACCCGTACCAACCATAGAAACCTGTTTTTTGATTCGTTCAAAAAGCAGGTTTCTTCCTTCTCCTGGAAGAATTTCTGAGCAACACCCCATAAATGACATCTTAATGGGCACCACACACCGAAAAATATCGCTTAAATCCACGTATAAGCAACAATTTATGTTGTGCCAAATATACTTATCCGTAACTTTTGAAAGGGGATATTTTCATGTCTCTTCCATATGGATTCATGTTAACTCCAGAGGGCAACGTTTCCGTCGATCAAGAGAAGAAAGCCAGTACTGTCCGAACCATCTATCAGCAGTACCTCTCTGGCATGAGCTTGAAAGGTATCGCTGATTTTCTTTTTGCCCAGAATATCCCATCACCCAGGGGTAAGGCCCAATGGACACAGGCTGTGATCAATAATCTGCTCTCTAACCAACGCTACATCGGCTCCATCGTCAGCTTTGATGAATTCTTCATGGCGCAGGGCGAGAAAGGCAAGCGCAGCAGCCCTGATGAAGATACCAACCAGCGAAAGGCCACTCGGTACAACTCACAGAGTGTACTGAGCGGCCTTTTAGTTTGTGGGGGATGTGGGCGCAACTATCGCCGCATCACTCGACCCTCTGGCGAGGTGGTCTGGCGTTGTGCCAATCGGGTGGAGTATGGGAAGTGTTTCTGTAACCATTCACCGTCCATTCCAGAGCAGCAGATGAGAGACGCTATATGTGACAAGCTCAGTAAGGTTATGCACATAATTTGTAACTCTTTTCGTTCAAAATTTTTACGGGCAATGAGCATCAAATATTCGCTGTAGTCATCTGGCAAAAAGGCAGTTGACGGGCCCAGAAGAAAAACTTATAATAATTTTAATTGATTGGCCTGAATGGGCAGAGGAGGGAACAGCCTTGCTGCTGCGCCAACTAAGCTATTTCATCGCGGTGGTGGAAACGGGCAGCTTCACCGGGGCCGCAGAGCGCTGCCATATCTCCCAGTCCGCCGTCTCTCAACAGATCCAGGCGCTGGAGCGGGAACTTGGAGTGGAGCTGCTGCGCCGAAAAAACCGCTCGTTCACATTGACCGCCGCAGGTGAACACTTCTACCGCAAGGGCCGTTCCCTGCTGGATGAGCTAAACCGTCTGTGCCGGGAGACAGCCGAGATCGCGCAGAAGGCCGCGCCCGGGCTGCGGGTGGGCTGTCTCAAGGGCTACAGCGGCTTGGAATTCCAGTTGGCGGTGGCGGAGTTTACCCGTTCCCACCCAGAGGTACCCGTAGAGGTTTTGAACGGGAGCCATGAGGACTTGTACGACGCTCTGCGCCTGGGGCGGGCAGATGTGGTGCTTAACGACCAGCGGCGGGCTTTTTCTGACGCCTATGTAAACCAGATCCTCACCACCAGCGCCTGCCGCGTGGAACTGCCCGCCCATTCCCCGCTGGCTGTGCGGGGCAGCGTTACCGCCCGGGATTTGCGGGAACTGTCCTGTGTCCTGGTGGCCTCGTCCGAACAACGGGACAATGAGATGACTTACTACCGGGACATTGTGGGGCTGGAGGGGGAGTTCCTGTTTGCCGATGATCTGGAGCAGGCCCGGCTGCTGGTCGTGGGCGGCAAAGGTTATCTCCCGGTGGAGGGCGCAGCTCAGCCCCATCCGGCATCCGGGCCGCTGCGCCGTATTCCCCTGCTGCGTGATGGCAGGCCCATTTTGAGAAATTACTGCGCATTCTGGAAAAAAGGCAGCAGAAATCTTCATGTGGAGGACTTCGCCCGCATTTTACAAGGGCAGTTTGATTGATACCGCAAGCGTGCGTCTGAACCTGTCGGACGCACGCTTTTTCGTTCCACATAAGCTGTACTTATAAACAACCCTCGAAATCCGAATTGATTCCGCCCCTTAGCTTGTGTAAAATAAAAGCATAAAATCCCACTCGGTCAAGAAAGGGGAAACATGATGAAGGTTTTGGCAATCAGTTCCAGTCCCCGAAAGAACGGGAACTCTGACCTGCTGTGCGATCAGTTTTTGAAGGGCGCAGCTCAAGCGGGGCATACAGTAGAGAAAATCCGGCTGGCGGAGCGGGACATCCGGCCCTGTACAGCCTGTTATGGCTGTGGGGAAACCCACGCCTGCGTCCAGCAGGACGGCATGGCCGAGATGCTGGACAAGGTGATTGGGGCGGATGTAATTGTGCTGGCCGTGCCGGTGTACTTTTACTCCATGGCGGCACAGATGAAGATTTTTATTGACCGCTGCTTCCCCCGGTACACAGAAATCAAACATAAGCAGTTCTATTTCATTGTCACCGCCGCCGATCCCCAGCACTCCGCCGCGGAGGAGACCATCGTGGGTCTGCGGGGCTTCCTGCGGTGCCTGCCCGAGGCGGAGGAAAAGGGCGTCGTCTACGGCACCGGGGCTTGGGACAAGGGGGACGCACTGAGGCATCCCGCTTATGAAAAAGCATTCGAGATGGGCAAGTCAATTTAAACAGGAGGAAAAATCATGGAATATCGTCAACTTCCCCATGGAACCGCGCAGGAGCGGTTCAGCGTCCTTGGACTTGGCATGGGCGGCATCCAGAACGCCCCGGAAAACGAAATCGAGCAGGTGGTCCGCACCGCCATTGACCACGGCATCAACTTTTTCGACCTGTGCGGCGGTGGAAGCAGCGTCTACGCCCCCTTTGGAAAGGCTGTCTCCGGACAGCGGGAGCGGGTGTTTTTCCAGCTCCACCTGGGCGCGGTGTACAACGAAAAGGGCGAGTACGGCTGGTCCCGCGACCTGGCGCAGATCAAGGAAACCTTTAAATGGGAACTGGAGGCTCTGGGCACAGACTATGCCGATTTCGGTTTCCTCCACTGCGTGGACGAGGACGAGGATTACGACAAGCTGGTGAGCGCCGGGATATTGGACTACGCGAAAGAACTCAAAACGGCGGGAAAGATCCGGCACATCGGCTTCTCCTCCCATACGCCGTCCGTGGCCCACCGTATCCTGGACACCGGCGTTGCCGACATGATGATGTTCTCGGTCAACCCGGCCTACGATTTGGAGCAGGGGGACGAGTACGGCATCGGCTCCACGGCGGAGCGGGCCAAGCTGCTGCGCCGGTGCGAAGCGGATGGCGTGGGGGTGTCTGTCATGAAACCCTTCCACGGCGGCCAGCTGCTGGACGCCAAGACCTCCCCCTTCCGCACAGCCATGACCCGGTATCAGTGCATCCAGTATTCCATTGACCGGCCCGGAGTGTTGT
>CAZCFU010000006.1:0-28539 GCA_964498005.1 uncultured Oscillospiraceae bacterium
GAAGCCCATCAGGTCAAAGCCCGCGTTGCAGAAGGCGGACACGCTGTGAAACACAGAATACCAGACCCCCCGGGCAAAGCCCAGCTCCGGGATGAACCGAAGGGCCAGCAGCACCGCGCCGATCCCCTCGATGGCGGCGGTGCCGCCCAGGATATAGCGCAGCAGGGTGAGGGCGTCGCTGAGCCGCTGGGCGCTGACGCTCTCCACCATCAGCGAGCGCTGCTTGAGGCCGATCTTCCGCTTCAGCAGCACAGAGGCCATGAGCACCATGGTCATATAGCCCAGCCCGCCCACCTGGATAAGGATCAGCAGGATGACCTGCCCCAGCAGGTTGAACTGGGTCCAGGTGTCCGCCGCCACCAGCCCCGTGACGCAGGTGGCCGAGGTGGCGGTGAACAGGCAGTCCAGAAAGGGCAGGCCCTGCCCCGTCCGGTTGGCGGCGGGCAGCATCAGCAGCAGCGCCCCCGCCAGGATCATGGCCAGGAAGCCCAGGGCGATGCTCTGGTTGGGGGAGAGCTTCAGCGGTTTGTTTTTCACGTCAGATCCCCTCTTCCGCACCGGGGCGCGAAGCGCCCCAAAAGCCGAAAAATTCTAAGTATGTATTTTATTTCTTTTGCAAGCCTGTGTCAACCCCGGCCGTGTGTCCAGCGCGGCGGACGCGCCGGGGCACGGCTCTATCAACACCACCCGCGTCTACCGGATCGACAAAAAACGCGGCCTACAGCGGCCTATGGGCCGGGCGCTGTAAGCCGCGCTTTTTTACGCGGAGGCTGAGGCCGGATATCCAGCGGATCACAGCGGTTTTCGGGTCAACCACCTGCTCCCCCATCCGGCCCAGCACCGCGGCAAAGCATTCTCAAATCAAATAGTTGTCCAGATATCGCTTGGAAAGGCGGATGGATTTCAGGATGTCCTCCCGGCAGCTTTCAAAAGCCTTGTCCTCCACCTCGATCACCGCGCAGCCGTTGTAACGGATGTCGTTCAGCGCGGAAATGAACGCGCCCCAGTCCACATCCCCCAGGCCGGGGATCTTGGGGGACATATAATCCAGCGGATATGCCAAGATACCGCATTCCTTCAGTTTCTCTGGATACAGCTTGATGTCCTTGAAGTGGACGTGGAAAATGCGGTCAGAGAAATCATAAATGGTCTTTATGTAATCCAGGCCCTGCCACACATAGTGACTGGGGTCAAAATTCAGACCAAAATTGGGCGAGGGGATGATCTCAAAGAGCTTGCGGTACATGGCGGGTGTGCACATCAAATTTTCGCCGCCAGGCCATTGGTCGGCGCCAAACAGCATGGGGCAGTTCTCAATCGCGATTTTGACCCCGTTTTCCTCCGCCAGTCTAATCAAATCCGGCCAGATCGTCTTGAACAGCTCAATATTCTCTTCCTGCGTTTTGTAGCGGTCCCGGCCGATGAAGGTCGACACCATGCCGACCCCCAGCTTGGCGGAGGCCCTGATGACCGCTTTCAAATGGTCAATGGCAGCGCCGCGTTTGGCAGGATCGGGATCCATCGTATTGGGGTAAAACGCCAGGGATGAAATGGTGATGCCCTTGCCGGCGGTCAAGTCAAGAATGTACTTGGCGTAATCATCATCCTCGCATACCCGCCGGCAGTCAATATGGCTGACGCCGGCATACCGGCGCTCCGCCCCGCCGGCGGGCCAGCAGGCCACTTCCAGGCACTGAAACCCCATCTGGGCGGCGATATCGACCGCCTCCTCAAACGTCCAGCCGTCCAGGATCGCGGTCAGCAGGCCAAACTTCATCATAAGTCCTTCCTCCTTATTTGTTCTCGTTGATCTCTACGGACTGGCCGATTTCAGAAGACCGGATCGACGCGAATACGGCACGCATGGCCGCCAGGGCGCTTTCGCCGGAGATGTCCGGCTCTACACCGTTCACCAGGCTCTCCAGCCACAGGTCGATCACGCCGGACTTGGTCTGATGGTCGTTGGTCTGGATGGTCTCCACCTCATAGGCGATCTTGCCGCCATCGTTCAGGGTCACCTTGATGGAAACAGCGGGGTCGTCATAGATCCGCATGATGCCCTTTGTGCCATAAAGCACGGTGGAGTTATCCTCCGCGCCATAGTGGGTCCAGCTGGCGGTCATGGTGCCGAACGCGCCGCCGGACATCTCGTAAATGCATACGGCGTTGTCGTCCACGCCGATCAGGCCGCCCGAAGCATCCCGCTTCTCCAGCGTCACGACCCGGGCGGTGGTTCGGACCACCTTCTGTTCTGTGAGAAACTGGATCAGGTCGGTCTTATGGATGCCCAGATCGGCCATGGCGCCCATCGCCGCCTTGGACTTATCAAAAAACCAGACGTTTTTGCCGGGGTCCACCGACCAGGTTTCCGGGCCGCCGTGCCCGAACGTGGTGCGGAACGTGATGATATCGCCGATAAGGCCGTCATCGATCAGCTTTTTGGCTGTCACATGGGCCTTGGCCAGACGTTGATTGTGGCCGATCATCAGATATTTCCCATTCCTCTTTGCCGCGTCCACCATGGCCTCGCACTCGGCCAGGGTAACGGCCATGGGCTTTTCGCAAAGCACGTGCTTTCCCGCGTTCAGGGCCGCGATGGTCAGCTCCGCGTGGGCAAAATTCGCGGCGCAGACCGAGACGGCGCTGATCTCCGGATCCTTGAGCAATTCGTCCACAGTTTCATACGCCACCGCGCCGTATCGGGCGGCCAGCTCCCGCGCGCGTTCCAAGTTGACATCATACAGGCCGACCAGCTTCGCGTCCTTATTTTCCGCGTATTCCGGGATATGGCGGACCTGCGCGATCTTACCGCAGCCAATGATTCCGATCCCAACCATTCGTATATCCTCCTTGTATCATACCGTAAAATTACAGCTCTGGAATCACGATCTCCACTTCCCGGCCCAGCTCCGCGGACCTTGCGATGCCGTCAAGAATGGCCTGGTTGTACAGGATCTGTTCCCCCGGGCAGGGCACCTCCGCGCCACAGCTTACCGCGTCGACGAACGCCCGGACTTTTGCGTAGAACAGCTCGCTGACATTCTCTTCCTCGTACGGCAATGTGGTCTCCACCATCTTTCCGGCCACCTCGTGGTAAATCGTCAGCGGGCCTCCGCCGGATCCGTTCCAGCACTCTGTGGAAGGGATCTTCAGGCCGCCCTTTTTGCCCAGGATCAGCGCGTCGCCGGTGGTATCCATGTGCATTGCCCAGGAAATGCGGAAATCCAAGATCATCCCGCCCTCCAGCCGGATGAACGCGGCGGCAAAATCATCGACATTGAATTTCTCCGCGTACTCCGGATGCCCCGCGTAATAGTTTGGATCCCTGCCAAAAAAGTCGCTTGTATAGGCGGATACCGTGAGCGGCTTTGGATAGCCCACCGCGTTCAGCAGCATATCCAGGGAATAGCAGCCGATATCCCCCATGGCGCCATAACCGGCCGTCTCCTTTTGAATAAAGGAGGTACCGAAGGGCGTCGGGATGCCATGCCGCCGGCCTCCGCCGGACTGCAGGTAGTAAACCTCCCCCAGTTCACCGGATCGGACGACCCGGGCAATATCCTGCATATATTTGGACATTCTGGGCTGGAAGCCGATCGACAGCAGCTTGCCCGCCCTTCTCGCCGCCCGAACCATGGACACCGCCTCATCCAAAGTGGTACACATGGGCTTCTCACACAGTACGTGGACGCCGGCTTCCAGCGCCTCGATGCTGCCGGCCGCATGGTAGGCGCTGGACGTGCAGATGCTGACAATGTCCAGATGCTCCGATTCATACATCTCTTTCGCGGAAGCGTATACCCGGATCCCCCTGTCCTCAACGCCCAGGGCTTTGAGCAGCGCCTCCGCTTTCCCGGGCATCAGCTCCGCCACCGCCGCCAAATCCACGTCAGGGCACCGAAGGTACGACTCGATATGGGACTTTGCGATCCAGCCGGCACCCACAATGCCGGCGCGCACCCGTTGATTTGCCGTGTTGCTCATCATGCTCCCCTGCCCCTCATGTATCAGAATATTTGTTCACCAGCGATTGGATATAGCCCAGCGATATGGGGCCGTTCCGGAGCCAGTCAGGCTCATCGTGGCACTCAAAGGAAAGCCACCGCGCGCCGCTCCGGACGACGCGGCGGATGAAGAACGAGTAGTGGTAGCCGTCCGCCGGAAGGGGCGCGACCCGCTCGATCTTGATCGGATTATCAATGTGGGCGTGGATGATGAGATCCGCAAAGCGCAGGATATCGTCCGGCTCATCCCCCGCCCGCACCAAATGGCGGATATCCGTCAGCAGATACAGGTTCTCCCCTTCCGCGCAGAGCCCGGCGGACTCCTCCAACGCGGTCAGATAGTCGGTATAGTCAAAGCAGACCGTTTCCAGCGCAACCCGCACGCCATGCCGCGCGAACACCTTCGCCGCCTCTAAAATAAACGCGTTGACCGTCCTCTTTTTGGCCGGGGTGTCGCTGTCCGCGCCTACGCTCCGGATGGGCCCCGCCGCAAATACCACGATGTCACAGCCCAAACCCGCGATTCGCCGGGCGTCCTGCCCGAACTGCCTGAGCCACCCCTCCCGGTCAAACGCCGGGTCGCAGATATGGACCGTATTCTCCATGATCCAGGAAAAAGCGCACACCTGAAGCCCCAGCTCCGACAGCTTTTCCTTCAGCTCGGTATACTCCCGCTCACTCAGGGAGCGGAGCTGGCAGAGATCCAGCTCCACGCCGTCAAACCCAACTTGCTTCACCCGCTCCAGATCGCCGATTTTTGCAAAACAGGCATATTTCATTGGAACTACCTCTATTCACCGATGTACCGCTTCATCATCTCATGATGTTCCCGGATAATGCCCAGGTTATCCACGTCAAGCTCCGGCTCGTCATGGAAGATCCTCTGGCCCTCGTACTCCGTACACACATAGCCTGACCAGCCAGATTCCTTCAGAACCTTAAAAATGGTCTCATTGTCCACGCTGGGGTCTACGCCGTCCCGCATATCCATCACCTTCGCGTGGATGTGGGAGGTATAGGGCAGATAGTCCTTCAGCAGCTTCGGGTCACAATAGGTGTAGCTGTACGCCTGCGCCGCCCACTGCATATCCTTTTCGTTTGGGTTCATGGGCTTGATTCGCTCCAGCATCTCCTCATAGGGCACCTTGTCGGCATAGCACTGGGAAATCTTTTTTACGATCTCCTCCGTGGCCCCCTGGCGGAGGATCTTCTCCTCGTGGAAGGGCACCACCTTTTCCACAAAAATGCCGAAATCCGGGATGACGCTGAAATACTTCGTGCCGGTCCGCTTGATAAAGTCGATGTACTGATCCACCCTGGGCGTCCCCAACTGGAACGGGGGATGCAGCTCGATCCCCATCACCACGCCGTACCGCTCGGCGCAGGGGAGCGCCCGCTCAATGATCCGCAGCGGGATGGTGTAAACGACACGCAGCACTTTGAAGCCCAGCCGCGCCGCCAGCTTGATGTTCATTTCCACAATCTCCACCGCCCGGTCATCCGGTATGTCCACCCCATCATAGAGCTGGCCGTCCATGAACATATCGTACGCCACAGGCTTGGTGCCGTACTTTTCCATCCAGCCGAACCACTGGCTGACCCAGCTCTCCGGAGGATCGGGGAAATTGGGGATAATGGCCTCGGAAATGATCTCTACCCCCTCGGCACCCATATCGGACACGGCCTTGATCATGGCCTCGGCGTCCATTTTGCCGAGATAGTACTCGTCCTGATAGCTGTAAAAGGACACGCCCCGTTTGATGGCGCTGCCCAGCTGATGGGTGCCGTTCAGCGTCAGCTTCTTCTCGTTCCTGGCCTGGAACATCACCGGCGGGATCTCCATGCCGTTGACGATGCGGATCTCCTCAAATACCTTGACGGTATGCTCGCCCTCCGACAGCCCTCCCGGCTTGTTCACCCGCAGATAGGCAATCTCCGCGAAATCCCAGCGGACGTCGTCCCGGCCCGCCATCTCTTCAAAGGTGAAGGTCCCGTCCTTGACGGTAAAGGTCATCTGGTCCTTGGTAAACAGCTCACCGTCCACCGTGACCTCGCAGTTGTTGACGATGCCCAAAATCACGCCCCGGTAATAGCTGACCTTGATGCCGATTTGGAAACCGACGATCCGGCCGTCTTGGGACACATTCATAAAGGTATCGTTACAGATAAAATACTTATCAAACATATTTGGCATAGCGGCGTACTCCCTCCGTATATCAGTAAATTGCGGCACTTGGTCATGTTAAATATGCCGCCAGCTTCCGCAGCCCTTCCGCCGGGGCTTTGGCCGGAAAGTATTCCAGCCCGATCCACCCATCGTAGCCGGCCCGCGCGATCTGGCGCAGCAAATAGTCATAATTGATCTCGCATTCGTCCAGCTCGTGCCGCCCGGGGACGCCCGCGGCATGGAAATGGCCGATCTGATCGATGTTGGGAAGGATGCGGGCCAGCAGATCCCCTTCCGTGATCTGCTGATGGTAAATATCATACAGCATTTTTACATGACCGCTTCCCACCCGTTCCAGTATTTCAAAGGCCTCATCCGCGGACGTTAAAAAGTTATTGGGCCGGTTTACCCTGCGGTTGGAGGCTTCCAGAACCAGCGTAACCCCCGCCGCCTCCGCAAGAGCCGCCGCTTCCATCAGCGTATCTACCATGGCTTTTCTCTGCTGTGAACGGGATCTCCCGGTATCGTTCCCCGAAAGCAGCGTAATATGGCCGCAATCCAGCTCCTTGGCCGCCGCGATGGCGGTTTTCAGCTGTTTCAGGAATTCAGGCCGCAGTTCCGCGTCCACCAGGGAGACCTCAGGCGCGTTCAGGTTGACGACCTCCAGCCCATAGGAATCCTTCAGCCGTCGCATTTCCGGAATATCACGGCCGGCCAAATGCCAGAACTCAAAGCCCGCGTACCCCAGCCCCTTGATTTCCGCAAGGGCCTCTTCCAGCGGGTAATCGCGGTAAACCGTGTCAATGCAGGGACAGATTTTCATATTATCAAACCTTTCCTGTTTTCTGCCGCTGTCGTTTGGCCTGTTCCGTTACCACCATTTGATCAGTTCGGTGACCTCCTCACGGACATCAATAAACGCCCGGTCCGTCACACAGCGGGGACGGGGCAGCGGATTGTTCAGCTTGGTTTTGATTTTGGTGGGCTTGTTGGTGAGCACCAGGACATTCTCGCTGATATAGACCGCTTCCTCAATGTTGTGCGTGATAAAAATGATGGTGGTCCCAAGCTTTTGCCAGATCTTGATCAGCTCGTCCTCCAGCTTGAAGCGCAGCTCGATATCCAGCTGGCCGTAGGGCTCGTCCATCAGCAGCAGCTCCGGTTTGGTGGCAAATGCCCGGGCAATCACCGCCCGCTGCAGCATACTGGCGGACAGCTGATTGGGATAATACTTCCGATAGCCCTGGAGCCCCACCATCTCAAGGGCTTCGTCCACGGCCTGACGTGTCTCCGCTTCCGGCTTGTGCTTAATGTTCAGGCCAAACGCGACATTTTCTTCCACCGTCAGCCAGGGCATACAGGAATACTCCTGAAATATATAGGAGATATTGTGCTTTCTCAGGTTGACCGGCTCGCCGTCGATCAGGATCTCGCCGGACGTGGGCTCATAGAGCTTGGTAAGGCAGTTCAGAAAGGTCGTTTTGCCGCAGCCGGTGGGCCCTACCACGCACAGGAATTCACCCTTCTTCACATCAAAGGAGACGTCGTCCAGCACCAGGAGGTCTCCAAATTTTTTGGTCATGTTTCTGACGCTTACTTTGATCTCGTCCATAGCCGCGCCTCCCATCAAAGCGTCTTGTCGACAATGCCCTGGATCTCGCTTCTGAGCGCCAGGAACCTGTCATCCGTGTAAGATCTGGGGCGTGGCAGGTCAATTACATATTCCTTTTTGACCGTGGTGGGGCAGTTGGTCAGGACAATCACCCTGTCCGCCAAAAAAACCGCTTCCTCGATATTATTGGTCACGAACACAATGGTTTTCTTTTCCTGCTCCCAGATCTTCATGATTTCGTCCTGCATCAGATACCGGGTCTGGGCATCCAAATGGCCAAAGGGCTCGTCCATGAACAGCACCACAGGCTCATTGCAGTAGGCCCTGGCAATTCCCACCCGCTGCTGCATTCCGCCGGAAAGCTGATTCGGGAAGGACTTCTCAAAGCCCTTCAGTCCCACCAGATCAATGTAATGCCGGGCCTTTTCCCGGCGCTCCTTCTTGCTCACCCCCGCCATTCGGGGGCCATACTCCACGTTCTGCATGACCGTATACCAGGGGAACAGCGCCAGCGTTTGATATACGAAGCCCCGTTCCGGATCCGGCCCGGTAACCGCTTTCCCGTTTACCGTCACGGTCCCCTCAGAAGCGGGCTCCAGCCCTGCCAGCACATTCAAAACCGTGGTCTTGCCGCACTGCCCCGGCCCAAACAGGACCACAAATTCATTTTCCTTGACCGTAAGGTTCAGGTCGTTGATGACATGATTCGTCGTTGTCTTTGTTACGAATGATTTGCTGACATGACTGCAGGAAATGATGTCTTTTCTCTCTTCCATTATGTACCTCTCTTATTCCAGCGGACAAGCTTGCTTTCGATGAAACGCATGGCCGCCGCAAGCGCGTACCCCAGAATGCCGATCATCACGATGCCGCCCAGCTCCTGCAGGATATTATTGCTGTCCGTTCCACGGATAATGATCCACCCAAGGCCGTCTACGGAGCGGATCATTTCAGAACCGACCACCTGCCCCCACGCCGCGTTCAGCCCAAGCTGCAGGCCGGCGAAAATATAAGGCACCGCGCCGGGGAGGACCACTGTGGTAAACAGCTGCCGGTCATTGGCGCCCAGCATCCTGGCGACACCCACCAGCTGCTGGTCCGCCGCCTTGGCGCCGTCATAGGCGTTTTGCAGCACCGACAAAAACGTCGCCAGCGCGATCAGGAAATATTTGCTTTCATCATTGATCCCAAACCAGAGGATCGCCAGCGGGATCCAGGCCACGGGGGGGATCGGCCGGATGATGCTGAAGATGGGGCGCACAATGGCGTCAACAGGCCGGTACATGGCCATCAGCAGGCCGAGCCCCACGCCCACGGCGGACGCTCCCACATAGGCCGGGATGATCCGCTTCAAGCTCATCAGCGCGTGATAAGGGATCGTCCCAGGGCCGATCTTCTCCACAAAGTGGGCAAAGAAATATTGCAGCGTCGTGATCGGGCCGGGGAAAAACATGCCAACCGCCGTATAGTTCGCCACAAAGCCCCACAGCAGTCCAAACACCAAAAAGGAAAGCCCCACATACCCCAGCTTGATGAAATTCTCTTTGTATTTTTTAAGCATCATGAGACGTCCCCTTCACAATCTTTTTCTCCACCAAGCCGATGATCCAGGTGATCAGGGAACCAAGGGCACCGATGCACAGCATACCGACAATGATCACATCCGGGCGGAAAATGCCGCGGCACTGCTGGATCATATAGCCCAGGCCCTCGGACGACGCGATCAGCTCCGCCGCCACGATGCTCATCCAGCAGGAGCCAAGGGCGACCCTGGCGCCGGTCATGATGAACGGCAGCGCGGTGGGGATCGCCACTTTAAGCAGCATCTGCATCCGGCTGGCGCCGAAGGTCCGGGCCACCCACAGATGGACATCCTTCGTCTGCTTGATGCCGGAATAGGAATTCAGCACACATGGCACCATGCCGGCTAAGAAAATCGTCACCGCCTTGGAGGCAAAGCCGATGCCCAGAAGGACGATCATCATCGGCGCCCACGCCAGGCCGGGAATGGCCTTGACAAAGTCAAACACGGGCCTGGCCAGCAGATCCACCGGCTTGAACCACGCCATAAAGATGCCCAGCGGAATGCCGATCACCAGCGCCAGCACATAGCCGGACAGCGCGACCTTCAGAGAGGCCCACATATGCGCTTGAATGGTGCCGCCGTCAGGGGCCTTATGGGACAGCTTGTAGAAAAATGTTTTGACCACCGTGATCGGGCTCGCCAACGTCAGGCTGGAAAACACATGGAACACATCTGTAACCAGCTCCCAAACGAGAAAAAATACGAGCAGCGAAAGAAGCGATAGCAGAACATATTTTTTCTTATTTTCCTTCTTCATCGTATCACTCCTTGTTAAATTGCTGACCAGCCATGGATAACGTCTGGAGCGCGTCAAGGCGGCGGTCCTGGCACGGCAGACCCCGGCTGGGAAAACCGCAATGAAAAGGGGCAGTGCAATGCGCGGCGGCATAAACACTGCCCCAAATCGTTGCAAATCAACAGGTCATAAGCCTAAATTTACTTGCCGAACGCCTGAACCTGGATGCCAAGGGCCTCTTCCAGCAGGGAGGTGTCGTAGTTCTTGTAAACGTTGTCCACGTTCTCGGCAGCGATGGCGCCGGTGGTCCCGTAGAAGTCCGCAACAGCCTGCATCCCGTCGCCCATGAAGTAATCGCCGGCGCTGATGACCTTTGTGGTCAGCAGACGGTTCTTGCTGAACTCATAGTCAGATTTCTCGCTATTGTACTCCTTGCCGTTGTCCTGGTACATTTCATTGACCGCCTGGGTGTACAGCTCATAATCCGCGGCCATTTCATCCACCAGGCCATAGATGACCTGCAAGAAGATCTTCACCTCTTCCCGCCTGTTGGCGATGACCTCCGGCGTGAACAGGATGGGATCCTTGATCTCGATGCCGGTCGCGTCACCGACCGTCGCGGCGATGGTATAGCCGCCGTCCGTCACACACATATCGTAGCAGTAGGGCATCTTCGTGCCGATCACGTCGCCGTTCCCGGTCATGAACGCCTGCGCGCCCGCCGCGTCCTCCATGTTGACGAAGTTAATATCCTCTTCCGTCAGGCCAAACTGGGAGATGTACTTCAGGATGTAAAATTGATGCGCCTGACCCAGCTGGCAGACAAAGCTTTTGCCCTTCAGGGTTTCAGCGGAGCCGTACATATCGGGCTTCCCATCGACCTGGCCCTTGACGCTCAGGATGTCGCTGTCATTGCGCACCACGATGCAGTCGGAGCCAACGGTGTCCACCTCGCCGACCATTTTGACGAGGTTGTTCGCCAGGGCATAGACGGAGGCCAGGCCGCTGATCGCGCCGTCCAGCTCCCCGGCGCCAAAGGCCTCGTTGACGGCGGCGCCGCCGGAGAAGATCGCCAGCTCGACATTGATGCCGGCTTCCTCGAACAGGCCGTGTTTGTCAGCGTAGTAAATGAACACGCCCATCTGGTGGGCCATCGTGCCGATGCGCAGGGGCTCATTGTCCAGGTAGTTGGCCTTTCCCGGCGCTTCACTGCCCGCCGCGGAGGGGACTGTCGCGGTATCAGCGGGCTTATCCGCTTGGCCGCAGCCGGCAAACATGGAAGCGACCATTACCACGCATAGCAGCATGGCCATAATTCTTGCAAACTTTTTCATATCTCTTCTCCTTTGTTGTGTTTTTGTATTGCGAACCGCCTGCGCGGCCAATACACCGTTTCGCGCGCCCGGAATGGATCCCTCCACTCCAAGTCCAACCGCCTTCCAAAATGATGCAATAATTTCATTCAATGTTACACTTTTTACATTCGTTACTATACCACAGACAGGGCACTTTGTCAATACCGGTTGAATAGCCAGAAAAATTGGCAATTATTTGTCATTTTTCACAATATTCTTTTTTGAAATAGCGCTTTACATTTTTTAATTTTATTGTATAATGATTTTATAGTTGAATACATGAGCGGAGTGTCTGATCTATGTACAAAAACGTTACGATTGCCGAAATCGCCAAACGCGCAAATGTTTCCACCGCAACTGTCTCCAGAGCGCTCAACGGATCTCCGTCCGTCAAGGAAACCACCCGCAAACTGATCCTTTCCATTGCCGACAGCATGAAGCAGGAAAGCGACCCCACTCAGGAGTTTCGAAATCGTATTATCCTGGCCAGCTTTCCCGACCTGTCCAACCCCTTTTATGCCGATATCTTCAAGGGGATCTCCGACGCGGCCGCCACGCGCAGCTACAAAGTGGTTTTCTACTCCATGGACAACCACGCGGGGAAGGATGGATACGCGTTTTTTGCCGAGAACGTCTTTTATTCCGGCCTGATCATCGCTCATGCCGTGCCGGATCACCGTCTTTTAGACCCCATCCGTTCCCGCGTCCCCATTGTTATGTGCGCCGAGCACAACGAAGGGGACATCGCCCCCTATGTGGCCATTGACGATCATGCCGCCGCCTACAACGCCGTGCGCTATCTGATCTCTTCCGGGAGAACGAAGATTTCCATGATCAACTCCTCCCTTCGCCACAACTATGCCAAGCACCGTGAGGCGGCTTTCCGCAAATGCCTTCAGGATCACGGCCTTCCGGTCCGGGAGGAATGGATCACCCACCTGTCGGAGATCAACTACAACCTTGGCTTGACGGCCGCATCGCAGATCCTCTCCGACCATGACAGGCCCGACGCCTTTTTCTGCGTCTCCGATGTATTTGCCGCCGCCGCGATCAACGCCGGCATGGGCCTGGGTATTTCGATCCCGAGAGATCTTGCCGTTGTCGGCTTTGACAACATCGACATTGCCACCATGACCGTCCCCACCATTACCACAGTGGCCCAGCCTACTTATCAAATCGGAGCCCAGGCCTGCCAGCTCCTGATCGACCAGCTGGAATACCACACCTCAATGCCGGGGCAGATCATTTTGAACACAGAACTGATCCTCCGGGATTCCACATAGCTATTTCTTTTTTCCCAGCTATTCGCGGCGCGTTCGCTCCAATCAGAGCGGCGCCAATAAGTACTTTATGCCATGACATTTAAGCAAGCGGAGGCCGCGGGCGCGGCTGACCGATCATTTTTAAGAAATCGCAGTGAACGGGCCGATGGATATCCATCGGCCCGTTCATATGCAAACTATGGGTAAAAGGAAAGGCGGACTACCGGCCTGTTGGGGGGATCGTGCTGAGACAGCCGCCGATCAGGTAATTTCCTGTGCCGCAATGGGCCTGGATCTGGCCGTAGGCCGCGAGATCGTTGAAATGCCACCACTCGGAGGCCAGCGGAGTCAGGCCGGCCGAGGTGCAGCAGCGCTGGAGCGCCTTGGCGGGCTCGTTGGCGGCCACGGCCGGGGTCATAGCCGCGGACTGCCACGCCGTCGTAGAGAAGGAATTTACCGGCTGGGTATAGGTGGCGGCCGCCATACTCAGCTCGTGGATGGGGGTGGGCATGGTATACTCCTCGTACCCGTCCACCTGGACAAAGCTGTACCCGCCGATTTTGCCCACGTGGGCCTTTGTCACTTTGGCAAGGCTCACATCCATGGCGTAGCCCGCCTGGTGATTGGAGGCCCCGGTGGCGATGAACCAGGAGATGTTCCAGGGGGCGGTGGAAATGCCCGCCTTTACCACGGCGTCCGCTTGGGAAAGGGCGGTCAAATTGCGCACCACGGCCATCTGGGCGGTGTAGGGCCGGAAGCCCTCATAGAGTACCAGGGTGTTGCCTTCGGCCAGGGCGTTCTGCTGGGCCCGGCACACGTTTTTGGCCATGGCGTACAGCACCGGCATGATGAACTCCCGGCGGCCCAGCCGGGGGTTGTCCGCTTTTGCCTGGTAGAGGGCGGCGCCGGTGATGTTGGGGATGTCCTTCCCCGAACTGACGAACACCGAGGAATAGGCGTTGGTGTCGTTGTAGATCATGGAGGGGATCACGTCAGGCAGGTTGATGAAGCAGTAGCGGTGCTCGATCCAGCCCGTCACGCCCTGCGTCTGTACCTGCCACCAGTCGCCGGACTCGCTGAGGATCATAAAGGCCGTGCCCGGTTCCAGCACCAGGAGGGCGTCCTCCAGGGGATCCGGCGTGGGGGTGGGCTCAGGGTCCGGTTCCGGCGCAACTTCAGCGGTCGGCTCCACGACGGGGTCGGCAAAAACCTCGTCGGTGGGGACGGGCATAGTGGATTCTTCCTCCCCGCCCTCTGTCGGGGCCGGCTCCCCCGCTTCCTCAGCAGGGGCCGGATCGTCAAAAAACCCCTCCTGATCCGGCTCCGCCAGCGCCGGCACGGACTCCTGGACGGGGGGCTCAGACACCGGTTCATCTGAGGGCTCGTCCGTAGGCCCCGGGAAGGGTTCGGGCTCCGGGGAGGGTTCGGGCTTCGGCGGAGCGTACACGGTGTCCAGCTTGCCATCCTCACCCTTCGGCAGATCCTCCCACAGCGGCAGCTCGATGGAGGCGTAGCCGGTGGCGCCGTTTACGGGCAGCTCCAGCCCCGCGGAGGGGGTGAATTGGAACTCCAGCCGGTGGGCCGGGTCCCACAGATCCGGCTCCGGGGAGGCCTCCTCCGACGGCTCGGCGGAGGGGGCGGGGGTGGCCTCCAGGCCGTCGTCCCGCTGCCCCTGGGGGAAGCTGGGGAGGGGGGCGGGGGCAGGAAAAGAGTTTATTGGGTTTGCGGCAAAGCACCCGGACAGCAGCTGCGTCAGCACCGCGGCTGACAGCAAGATACCGATCTTCTTGCGCGGCTTCATGGCGGCCTCCTTGAAAATTATATCACGTCCTCCACCGTCTCAACGCCGCCCTCCCGGTAGGTGTAGACCGTGAAGCCGTTGTAAAGCAGTTCGCCGTCCTCACCGTCCCCCATGCAGCTGGGGGCGTAGCTCCTGCTGTTGGGCTGACCGATGGCGGCGATCAGGTCGGAGACGCTCCGGCCGATATAGGCCATGGCGGCCTCCTTGGTGGCCGCGGGAGGGACGGGGGTGGGCTCAGGGCTGGATTCCGCCGCGGGCTGGGGCTCGGCGGGGACGGCCGGGGCCGGCGTACTCACCACCGGCTCCGGCGTGCTGACGGCGGGCGCGGGCGTCTGCGTGCCGACCTGGGGCTCGGCGGAAATGACAGCCGCAATCTCCGCCGCCTGGGAAGGCTCGGGGTCTTCGGTGGGCCCCGGAGAGGGGACGCTGACCTCGGCAGAAGGCTCAGGCGCGGGCCCGGGGGTGGAGGCGGCCTCCATGGCGGCGGAGGGACTGGGCGCCTCCGTGGGGTCGGGAGAGAGGTCTTCGGCCTGGGCGGCACAAGCGGACAGCAGGACGGACAGGGTCATAGTCCCCGCCAGCAGCAGGGCAAGTTTCTTTTTCATTGCGGAATTCCTTTCTTGATTTGGGCGTTCTCTACTTATAACCGGAATCCACCTGTCCGGCCCAGAGCAGCTGACCGTCCAGCAGATAAAGCACACGGATCTCGTCTAACGTGGAATCAGACGGCACGTAAAGGGTGAAGGGGGCCTCCCCCTCCTCCGCCGTCCCCACGGGGCTGGCCTCGTAAAGGGCATCGCCCACTTGGACATAGACGGGCGAATCCACGTCCACCGAACCGGAGAGGGCGCCCTCCAAGCGGATATGGCCCTCCAGCGCGCCGTCCTCCACGGCGGTCAGGCGGGCGGCGGCCTCCCCCTGGCCCGGCTCCCCCGAGAGCACGCGCAGGGGAGCGGGGAAAATCGGGGCGCGGCGCGCCAAATAGCTCAGGTTGCGCTCCACAATCTCGATGATCACCGTGTCCGCCCCCGTCTCCTCCAGCAGGGACATCTGGTAGGGCATGGAGCGGCTGAACAGGGCCTGCCCGTACTCCTCCGCCATAAAGGGGTGGAGGGTGTTGCCGAAGGAGTCCCGGAACATGAGCAGGTTTCCCTCCTGCCCGGGGTTTTCCGTCTCAACGCGCTGGTCCTCGGCGCTCCGGATGGGGCGCGTATAGCTGAAGGAGAAGGGCCGGTCAAAGGTGGTGTCCTCCTCCAGCGCCGTACCCATGGGGTAGAGCATCTCGTAGAGGTCGCCCCGGTGGACCCGCTCGGTCTGCCCCGGCTGGACGTACCACTGGGCGCGGCCCTCCAAGCCCAACGCGGACACCAGCGTGTCATGGGCCAGCGCCGCCCCCCGGTTTGTCCAGTGGGAGTCGGCGGCGTGGTAGAGCACCTCGTCCGTCTCCCGAAAGGGGGTGAATAGGTCGGCATACGCCACCCCATTGGCCTCCAGTAAGGGGATCAGACGGTCGATGTCGTCCTCCCCCTCCAGCGGCCGGCCCACATAGGGCAGATATTGGGGGTAGAGGGATACCTTGTTCGGGGCCACCGTAAAGGTCAGCGCGGCCCCGTGGTTCCGGGCGTACTCGGTCAGCAGACCCAGCGTCCGCGCCGCGCCGGACAGCTCCCGGCCGCTCAATGGGGCGGTGCGCAGGTAGCCGTCCACCGTCTCCCGGTAGAACAGCCAGCCCTCCCTGCCCAGCAGTACACTGTCCTGGCCGGAGGTGCCGAACACCGCCGCCTCCAGCGCCGAATTGGCGGTAATGAGCCGCTGGCGCAGGGCAAAGTGATCCTCTATGTAGTCGGCGGCCTCGTCCAGCACGTGGAGGTTTATCCCGCCGCCTTGGGTGGTGAGGGAGGGGGGCGGGGCCAGGTTCTGGTTGGCCGCCGCGGGCTCCTCCGGCAAAAGGAACATCCCTACGGATGGGATCAGGCAGGCACACAGGAAGGCCCCCATGGCAAGATCCGCTTTTCTCTTTAACTTCATCGGGCCGCCTCTCAGAATCGGAAATAAATGAACGGGTTAAAGGAGGTGCCGGACAGGTTGAGCACGCACACCGCGAACAGCAACCCGTAGGCCCCCGCCCGCACCCACTGGCCCAAGTCGTCCGGCACGGCCTTGGAGACGCGTTCCGCGATGCGCTGGGGCAGGCCCGACGCCAGCAGCGCCGCCGCGATGAGGAAGCACACCGTCCGCCTGTCCAGCAGAGCGATCAGGGTCAGCGTGTGGGCCGGGGCAAAGTCAAACCCGGCGAACATCCGGGAGAACATCAGCCCCGCCGCCGCCAAGCTGTCCGCCCGGAACAGGGTGAAGCCCAGCACCACCACCAGCATGGTATACAGATTGCCAAACACGGACCGCCGCAGACGTTTGGGGATCACATTGGCGTCCTCCAGCGTGGAGAACAGCCCGTGCCACAGGCCCCACAGCACGAAGGTCCAGCTGGCCCCGTGCCACAGGCCGGTGGAGAAAAATACGATCAGCTTGTTGCGCATGGTACGGGCCCTGCCCTTCCGGTTGCCCCCCAGCGGGATGTACAGGTAGTCCCGGAACCAGGAGCTGAGGGAGATATGCCACCGCCGCCAGAACTCCTTGATGGACTTAGCCGTGTAGGGCAGGTTGAAGTTTTCCTGGAAGGTGAAGCCGAACATCCGCCCCATGCCGATGGCCATGTCGCTGTAGCCGCTGAAATCGAAGTAGATTTGAAGGGTATAGCACACCGCCCCCAGCCACGCCAAGCGCAGATCCAGCGCCCCGGCGCTCAGGGCGAACACGCCGTCCGCCACTCGTCCGGCGGTGTTGGCCAGCAGCAGCTTTTTGGCAAAGCCCACGATGAACCACCGCAGGCCGGTGAGGGTCAGCTCCGGCGTGACCGTCCGGTCATCAATCTGAAGGGCCACATCGTGGTACTTGATGATGGGCCCCGCGATGAGCTGGGGGAAGAAGGAGATGTACAGCACCAGCTTGCCAAAACCGCGGGCGCCCGTGTCAGGCTCCCGGTGCACGTCAAGGGCATAGCTCAGCCCCTGGAAGGTGAAAAAGGAGATGCCGATGGGCAGCGTCAGCCCCGGCTGGGGCAGGGATAGCCGGAACACCGCGTTCAGCGTCCCGGCGAAGAAATCCAGGTACTTGAACGTGCCCAGCAGCAGCAGGTTCCCCGCCACCGCGCAGGCCGCGGGCCACCGCTTGCCCCGTCCCGCGGGGGACATCATCAGCAGGCCAAAGAGGTAGTTCATCCCCACACTGGCCAGCAGCAGGGGCAGGTACACCGGCTGGCCAAAGGAGTAAAACACCAGGCTGGCGGCGGTCAGCCAGACGTTGCGGCTCCCGACGTCCGGCAGGACGCGGCAGACGATATAGGTCACGGGCAGAAAGCAGAACAGGAAGACGGGGGAACCGAATACCATGAGGCACACTCCATACTTGCTCGAAATCAGTTATCGGAAATAGCGGGACACTCCGGCGGGGATATTGGTGGGAAGCATTTTGAACAGGTCGACCTTGGTGGAGGTCCGATTGTTGTAGTACCACTGCAGCTCCGGGTCAAACATATAGGTTGCGCCGTCCAGCGGGATCTCCACCCAACCGTGGGGCGAGGTCGCTTTTCCGTTCGCGCCCACCCAAGTATACGCCGACAGGCCCAGCTCCCGGCACAGCAGACAGTAGGCGGCCGCGAAACTGAAGCAGTTGCCCTTCCCGTTTTTCAGAAAGTACAGGGCGTATTCCGGCTCCCAGCCGGTAGCGCCCTTGGCCACCATGGGCCGGGCGAGGTACCGATAGTTTTTCACCACGTAGTCAAACAGCGCCCGCAGCTTCTGGTCCCGGGTCATGGAGTCGTTGGTCTGCCGCTCCACGATGTCGTTGAGCAGCGTGTCCAGCTCCCCGTTCCCGGTGGTATAGCGCCCGTCTGCGTCAAACTGAAACTCGCCTATGCTCTGGTTTTTTACAAACGCGCCGTCCACCACCCAGTACAGCCGCCCGTCGATGCGCTGGGGCCCATCGGCCAATGTGGGGGCAGAGGGCTCGCTTACCGCGCAGATCCACCGCTCCGCGCCCGTCCAGCTTGCGGCGCACTGGTGGGTGACGGTGGCCTCCATAATGTCGCCGTAGGCCCAATGGTTGGTTGGAACGTCGGAGAAGGTACGCAGGTCATCCCGGGTCTGTATGTAGTCCAGATCCGGCGAACGGCCCAGCAGGCGGTTGAAGACCGTCACCGCCTCGCACCGCTTCAGGCCGCTCTCCGGGCGGAAGTTCCCTTCAGGATCCCCCGCGAACAGCCCGCAGCCCGCCGTGCGGGCGATGGCGTCGTAGGCCCAATACCCCAGCCGCACATCAGGGAAGATAACGTATCCCTGCGCGCTGTAGGGCAGCAGCAGCGCCAGGGCGTAGGCGCACTCGGCACGGGTGGCCGGGTCGTTTGGCCTGAACCAGCCGTCCTCGCCTCGCATCAGGCCCAGCCCCGTCACCTTCGCCACCGCGGGGGCGTACCATGCGTCCGCGGGCACGTCGTAAAACCAGGGCCCATCCGTGGGTTCGTCCGCCACGATCCGGGCCAGCATCTGGGCCAGCTCCGCCCGGCTCACAGGCTGCTCCGGGTTAAACTTCCCGTTGCTGCCGTTCATGTACTGGATGTGCTCCCCCTCGTCCCGCGAGATCATCATGACGGGGGCGGTGCGCTGCTCCGCTCCGGTGGCGAACGCGGGCAAAACCAGCGCAAGCACTGTCAGCAGGGCGCAGACGATGGCGATCCCTCTGCGTTTCTTGATCATGTCATTCCAGCTCTCTTTCCTCTGAGATTGTCCCGTGATCCGGCGCGCGCTTTAGCGGCTTTTGAAGCACGCCTTCACAGCTTATGCCGGAAGATACTCGATCGAAATGACCTTTTCGTTCTCCAGGACAAAATAGAGGGCGGTATGTCCGCTGGCGCAGATCAGTAAAGTGTCGGTTTTCTCACCCTCACCGTAGGCGGCGGCCACCTCGTCCACGGAGCAGCCGATATAGATCCCTTCCGGGGTGGTCACGCTGTCATCCGTCAGCCGAATGGACTGGACCAAGTCCTTATCCCCATCCGGCCGGGTGATAATGACGAAACCGGCGTAAGTGTAGGTCTTATCCAACCCGTTAAAGGCACAGGACGCCGCCTCAAAATATTGGTTCGGCTCCCCCAGGGCATCCAGCACGCCGGCCATATCGTCGTCAATAGACACCGCGTAGTCGGACGCGGAGCTTACGAGAAAAACATATCCCTCACGCGTCTCCTCCCCGCCCGTCCGCGTCTGGCTGGCGGTTGGCCCAGCGGAGCTGCTTTCGTCCTGCCCGCCGCAGGCGGCCAGGGACAGGAGCAGGAGCATCATCAGGAAAATATCAAACAGTCTGCGCTTCATGTCATACATCCTCTCTATTGATACGCCCTCCCTGCCGGCTCATGCCGGAGGTTCCCCGGGCTGCTGTTCCGCCGGTCCCGGTCCTTCCCCCGGCATCCCCTCTACCCACACCGGGCAGGCGTCATAGTCATACACATAGTAGTTTTTCCAAAAGGGGTTGGCGATGGTGGCGCTATAGGCCCGGACCTGCTCCTCCGTCAGCAGGAAACAGCGCAGGGGGTTGTCATCGGGGTGGGGGCAGGTGTCAAAGTGATACCAGCCGTCCCCCACGTTGACCAGCTGCCAATAGTGATCGCTCACGCCTCCCACCCGCTCCAGGTCGATATTCGGGATACCGGCCCGGGTCAGAAGGGCTTTGGAGCAGGCAAAGTAGTTAAAGCAGTCCCCCCGCCGCTGGGTAAACCCCACATAAGCCCCCTTCCTCCAGGTGGACTTGTCCGAGTCCCCCACATACGTGATATGGGTGCGTACATAATCAAAAATGGCCATGGCCTGTTCCCGCTGGGTCATGTCGGGCGTCAGGAGCTGGCCCAGGATCCCATCGGCCAACTCATTCAGCTGCGCCATGGTGATCCCGTTCTCATCCGGTTCATCCGGCTCTTCCGCCCGCTCCACCGTCACCGTAACGGTGACTGACGTCCGGTTGCCCCGGGCATCCTGGGCGGAATAGGTCACGGGATAAGTACCGGGCTCGGCTGTGTCGACCTGCCCCGCGTCTATCATCAGCCGCACCGTCTCGTCCGCGTTGTCCGACACGGTCACCCCTTCCCGATAGGAGACGCTGTCCCCCACGGTCACGGTCAGATCCCTGGCCCCCTCGATCACGGGGGGCTCCGTGTCCGCCGGATAGACGGTCAGCGTGCTCTCCACGGGAAGGGCGTCCTTCTCCTTCTCGTCATCGCAGCGGTACACCAAACGGTACGTCCCCGGCTGGAGCCGCGTGACTTCCTCCTCCCGGCTGTAGATCTCCACCCGCACCGGAAAGACCTGGTCCGGCCGGTCCTCGCCGCCCACAGCGGTCACCCCCTCCAGCAGAATCGCCTGGATGTCATCGTCCATGTAGACGGCGATCTCCTCCTTCACGCCCTGGATCACTGGCGGGTCAAAGCGGTCTCGGCTTATATACAGAACCAGAACGGCGCACAGTACGATGGCCAAACACAACACGGCCGCCACCAGGACGATCCAACGCTTTTGGGGCTTTTTGCCCCGGTATGAATGAATCGCAGACATCCCTGACCTCGTCCCTTTCATTTCTTTGTTCAAACAGAGAGGGAAAAGCGCTCGCACAGCATGGTAACCGTCATCACGATCAAAAGATAATCAATCTCATAGGCCCCCATAAGCTGGAAATCGCCTTGGCTGTACACCCGCTTCAATTCATTGACATAGCCCACATCAAAAACCCCGTATTTTTTCAGCAGCGCGTCGCTTAAAAAGTCCGTTCCAACCCCGGGCCGTTTCACCATGGCCGACATACCGGGCGCCTGGAAGGGGAATTTTTTCCGCTTCAAAATTTCTTCCGGCACGATCCCCTTGCCGGCCTTTTTCAAAATGTACTTCTCGTTCGTGCCATTAAGTTTGTACTTGTCCGGGATCGCCGCCACAAAGGACAGCAGCTCCGCGTCCAGGAAGGGGTGGCGGCCCTCTACCGAGTGGGAAAAGAACATCCTGTCCCCGTGCTCTCCCAGCAGGTGGTCCGACAGCCTCAGCTTATAGTCGATGTATGACCTCCGCTTTTGCGGGCTGAGTCCCCGGACCCGCTCTACGTTGATCGGGCTGGCCGTCAGGGCGGAAAAGCTGTCCAGCTCCCCCCGGACGTCCGCGCTGTAGAGCCTTTGGTGGACGCTCCGAATCTCCGGATGGTTCCGCTCATAGCGAAAATACGGGTCGCCCCACAGCCGCTCGTTGAGCTCGCGCTCCTGGGGGGACATCCTGCCCCGGTTCATATTGCGGAACAGATCCACCATATAGCCCACATAGCCGCAGAAGAACTCATCCGAGCCCTGGCCGGTCAGCACCGCCTTAGCCGGGGACTGCTGAACCAGGCCGGACAGCAGATAGGCCGCCACGTCATAGCTCTCCTTCACCGCCGACTCCGCGTGGTAGATCACCTGGGACAGATTGGCCCATATTTCCTCCTCCGCCACCTTGGTGCTGTAGTGGGTGGAGTTTACATGATCGCGAATGATTTTCTGGAAGCGGCTCTCGTCCAAATCCCCGGAGCCGATCTCCGCGGAGAACGAGTAATAGCTGTTGAGCAGGTATTTGCCGATGTAACAGGCCACCACAGAGCTGTCCAGCCCGCCGGAGATATAGAACCCGATGGGCACATCGGCCACCAGCCGCCGGGAGATGGCCTTCTTCAGCAGCTCACGCAGCCGGTCCACATAGTAATCCTCGCCCTTGTCCTCCTCGTCCGCGCTGTAGCGCAGATCCCAATATTCAATATTCTGAATTTCCTGACCGGGTGCGATTTTTAACATATGCCCGCACTCCAGGGCATAGATCCCCTGGAAAAAGGTGACCGGCGCGACAACTCCGGGAAAATTCATCAGCTGGTCCACCGCCTTCAGATTCAGCCGGCGCTCCACCCCGGGATACTCCAGAATGGCCTTGATCTCAGAGGCAAATACCACCGCGCCGTTTACGATCGTGTAGAACAGGGGGGATATGCCGATCTGATCCCGGATCAGCAGCATCTGGCCGTTCCGGCTGTCATACAGGGCGATGGCGAACTGGCCGTTCAGCCGGCCGGGAAAGTCCAGTCCATACTCCTCGTACAGGTGGAGGATGACCTCCACATCCGTCCTGGTGGAGAAGCGGTGGCCCTTTTGCGTCAGGTCGTCCCGCAGCTCCTGGAAGTTGTAAATTTCCCCATTGCAGATCATGGAAATGGTCTTGTCCTCGTTTTGCAGCGGCTGCATCCCGCCCGCCAGGTCAAGAAAGCTCAGCCGATTAAAGCCCAGGGCCGCCCGATCCAGCAGAAGCGTCTGACTGCCGTCCGGGCCCCGGTGCCGGATGGCGTGCAGCATACGCTCCACCACGCCCTTGTCCGGCCTCTCCCGCCCGTCCGGGCTGAACATTCCACAAATCCCACACATCTTCTAGCTCACCTTTTCCATCCCATAGTATTGATACTGCGCCTGCTTTTCCGCCTCATAGGCGGCCAGCTTCTCTTCCCATCGGCTGGACAAAGCCGCCTCTCCCCGGCGGTCTGCCAGTCCCAGCTCCCGGGACAGGTACCGCCCCAGCCAGCGCGACAGCTTCTCCGCGCCGGACAGGTTCATATGCAGGCCGCCGTCGTAGGTATCCTGACTGTAATCGATCCCGGTCTCGTCACCCAGCTCCAAAAAATTGAGATAGGTCAGTCCGTTTTCCCTGGCATAGTCCTCCACCTGCTCCTCCCACTGGCTGTACCAGTAGGGATAGAGGCTGGGGGCCTTGATCAGCAGGAGCGTGATCCCCTTCTCTTCACACAGGGCAGTCATTTTCTCCAGATACTTCCAGGCATTCTCACCGAAGCTGTAATCCCCCAGGGGCTTGCCCTCGGGCACATTCTCCGCGGGCAGCACATCCACCCGCATATAGTAGCCGTTGTGGGAAACCCGCTTGGTGGCAAACATATACCGCGCGTCCTCCGCGGTCAGCTCGCTCCAGCGGCTGTGATAGCGCAGGATGGGGAACACATAGTCCAAAAAGTGCTCCTCCGGCTTCATGGAGGCCAGGATGGATTTCACCTTGGAGGGGGACCATTTCATCCCCTCCAGGGTCATGCGGTTGTATGCCTCGTTTTGAGATTCGCTGAATTGCAGCGACTGGATATTGAATACCACGACGTCCGGCGTCTCATAGCGCAGGGTATCCTCCAGCAGATAGTAGGACTGCCAGATATACTGCTCGGCACTGCCGCGGATATAGCTGTTGATGCCATACTCCTGCCAGAGCACGGCGGGAGAAAAATTCTCATAGACCTCACAGTCCCCGATAAAGACCACGTCAAAGTCCTTCTCCTCCCGGTAATACTCCGCAATAAACGCACCCTCCACAATGCCGTCCACATACTTGGGCACCAGCAGCCGTTGCAGCAGGAACAGCCCTGCCGCCGCGATCAGCACGGAAACCACCGGCTTGACAGCGGCCCGTTTTTTAACAAGCAGCTCCATACGATCTTCCTTTTCCAATCCAGACTGAATCAAAACTGATTGTAGATAAACTGGCTGGCGTTATAGCCCATCCCGTAGGCGCCCATCAGCAGCACCGCCAAAAACAGCCCATACCACAGGGCAAAGCGCACCGGGTAGGGGCATCGGGCGATTTTATCCCGGACGCTTCCGCCGCGCTGGATCAGGCTCACGGCCAAAAGGACCGCACAGCCCACGGCCAGCACCCCATAGTCCAGCCCGGTCAGCCCCAGGGCCAGCAGGGAGCCGTCCCACAGGATATTCCAGTTGCGGACGGTGAAAACGGACAACAGCGCCCTGAAGGTGTCTGACAGCGTGTGGTAGCAGTCAAAAATATTCAGCACGCACACCAGCGCGAAGGTACGGCCCACCTGAAACACCTTGTACCAGATGTGCCCGTCCACCGGGAACCGCCCATGGAACCGGGCATAGAGGGGCTCCAGCTCCTCAGACAGCATCAGCACGGCCCAGTTGAGCAGGCCCCACACAATGAAATTCCAGCTCGCGCCGTGCCACACTCCGGTAGCCAGCCAAACCACAAAGGAGGAAATATACACCGGGAGCCGCCTGCCCACCTGATTCCCAAACGTTTTGCGGGCATATTTGGAAAACTTCCGCATGGGCCCGCATACCGACACCGGGTAGAAAATATAGTCCCGGAACCAGGAGCACATGGAAATATGCCATCTCCGCCAGTATTCCTTCAGCGACTTGGAAAAATAGGGCCGGCGGAAGTTCTCCCGCACCGTGATCCCCATGGCTTCCGCGATCCCGATGGTCATGTCGATCCCGCCGGTAAAGTCCGCGTACAGCTCCAGTGTGTAAAACAGCATCCCTACCAGCGCGTAGGCCCCGTTGTATACAGACGGCTCCCCGACAATGGTGCTCACGCCGGCCAGCACACGGTCCGCGATCACCAGCTTTTTAAAGCCGCCCCACAGGATCCGCTGCAATCCATAGCACACCGTCTTCCCGTCGAAGTCGTGGGGCGCGTACAGCGTTTTTGACAGGTCGCCGAAGCGGCTGATCGGCCCCTGGACCAGCTGTGGAAAAAAGGAGACAAACAGGGCGAAGCGGAATAGGTTTTTTTCCGCCGGGATCGTTCCCCGGTAGACGTCGATCAGATAGCCCACTACCTGGAAGGTATAAAAGGAGATCCCCATCGGCAGGATCAGGGTGACGAAGGACAGCCGCCCAGGCTGTCCCAAGGCGGCCAGGATCCCGTTTACGTTGGAAATGACGAAATTTGTATACTTCACCACCGCCAAAATACCGATATTCAGCAGAACACAGCCGACCGCCCATCGGAGCCGGACGGTCTTCCGCTCCTGCTTATAGGCCCGCGTCTCTTCCTTGGACAGTTCCGCATTCCGCTCGTTCAGATAGCGATCCTGCCGCTGTTGGCCGCGCTCGATTTGGCAGGCGGCAAACCAGGTCGACACCGTCGTTGTCAGGATGTAGATCAGATAATCCGCCCCGGCCAGGAAATAGAACAGATAGCTTGCCGCCAGCAGCAGCGGCCACTGGAACCGCTTGGGGATCCGATAGTAGGCCACGAGCAGGACGGAAACAAATCCGATAAATTGATACGATGTAAAGAGCATTCCCGTAATCCCTCAGCGTCCGTCCGATCAGCCATCCTCCGCCAGCTTTTGGATCAGCGCATACAGGGCCTCGGCGGAGTTGAAATTCTCAGGGACCATGTCTTTGGCGGCAATGACCACATCAAACTCATCGCTGATCTCCGCGATCAGGTTGACAATATCCAGGGAATCCAGGATCTCATCATCAATTAGATGCTTCTCCGCCTCAAAATCCACATCCGGATGCATCTCACGCAAAATTTCCATCAGCTTTTCCATTGTGTTCCGTCCTTTCCCGGTCTTTTGTCCGGTCATTGATTTTCATACGCCTTTTTCAGGGCGACACGGTCGATTTTCCCGTTAGCGGTAAAGGGCATGGCCTCCAGCCGGATGGTCCGGTTGGGAAGCATATACCGGGGGAGCCTTGCCTTCAGGGCGGCTGTCAGCTCCTTCTCCGACAGATCTCCCACGTAAAACAGCACGATCTTGACCTTCTCCTGGTCATAGATACAGGCGGCCATACGGACCCCCCGCAGCATGGATACGCCCACCTCGATCTCACCCAGCTCGATCCGGTGTCCCATGTGCTTGACCTGGTAGTCCTTGCGGGAGACGAAGACCAGCTCCCCCGCCTGGTTGTACCGGCCAATGTCCCCTGTCCTGTAAATCAACTCCGGGTAAGCGGTGTTTAAGGGGTTCTGGACAAAGGCCTGGCCGGTCCGATCGGGGTCGTTGTAGTAGCCCAGCGTCACCGAGGTGCCCCGAATGCAGATCTCCCCCTCCTCCCCCGGTCCGGCGGCCCTGTTCTCGTCGGCAAGGAGCAGGATCTCCCGGTTGTCGAAGGGGCGCCCAATGGGGATCGCCTCGCCGTCCTCCATCTCCCGCTCCACCTTGTAGTAGCAGCACATCCCGGTGCCCTCGGTGGGCCCATAGAGGTTGGTAAAGGCGGCGCCGGGCAGAGCCTCCCGCCACCGCCTGAACTGTTTGATGGGGAATACCTCACTGCCGAAGGCGACAGTGCGCAGGTATTCCGGCTTGACAACGCTGAATGTGTCATAGGCGCTCACCATGGTCAGGGCGGAGACCACCCAGCAGATCGTATTGATCTTATGGGCGTTCAAATACTCCACCAAAGCGACTGGGAACGAGAAGAGATTTTTGGGGATCAGGTATGTGGACGCGCCAAATTTCAGCGTGGGATAGAGCTCCTTGAGGCAGGCGTCAAAATAGAGGGGGGACTGGTTGCCGAACACGGTGTCCTCATCAAAGCCCAGCACCTCGGACAGCTGCTCCACATAATCGATCACCGACCTGTGACAGGCGGCCACCCCCTTGGGAATCCCGGTGGACCCGGAGGTAAACACAATGTAGATGGGGTCAATGTCAATGGCCCGGCGGTAGATGCGCTCCAGCGCCCCGCTGTCGATCTCTGTGCCCGCGGCCTCCTCAAATTGGATGGCCTCGCCGCCCTTCAAGTCGAAGGAGCGGGCAATCTCAATGGTGGCTTCGTCGCAGATCACCAGAGGAGCGCGCACATTGTCCAAAATCAGCTGGATCCGGCTGCTGGGCATCTCCTCATCCAGGGGCACATAAAAACAGCCGCCCGCGATCACCCCAAAAAAGGCCGCGATTTCTCTGGGCGACTTGCGCATAAAAACAGCGACAGGTTTTTTGTAAATGCCCCTTCGCGCAAGGCAGCTCCCCACACTCTGGCTGTACTGATAAACCCGGCGGAAGGTAAGGGCCTCCTCTCCGTCGGAAAAGGCCGTCTTATCCGGCTTTTCCTTTACAATACGGTACAAATAATTTAAAACGTTGTTCTGCATACCCGTCCCCATCCATATTCTTTTTCCGCGCGTAAATATATTTTATAAAATGTGTTTTTAAAGCAATTATGCTCTGTCGAAGACAGAGCATAAGCATAGGACGTCCTATGCTCGCTCGTTTCTATTCAATTTTCGGCCGATCTATGCGCCTCAGCCGTTAGAATCCCCAGTATTCTTCCTATTTCCCCAAACTTTGGCTCATTATACCATACTCCCCCTCGATATGCAAGCCCAAAATCGGGGGCCATGGAGCTCAGGTTTGACCTCAAGACACTTTTCCCACTCCTCTATCAGCAGCGCGACAGCACCGCCTTCTGCATACGATCGCTTGACAGCACAAGCCAATTGGGTTATGCTTCATCAAGCAGTAAATAAAAAGCTCGGGTTGTAGCATACGCAGAATGTTACCCCAACAGAACAGGCGGACATCCCCTTGGGGAGGCCATTCCGGAGTTTGGATATTTGACAGAAAGAGGAGATCATTATGAAACTGCATGAACTATTCGGCCAGGGCCGCACCATTTTCTCCTGCGAGGTGTTCCCCCCAAAGAAGACCGCCCCGGTGGACAGCATCTATAAGACCCTGGACGGCCTGAAGGACATCCGTCCCGACTTCATCAGCGTCACATTCGGGGCGGGAGGTTCCCAGGTCAACCAGAGCACCCGGGAGATCGCCTCCCTCATCGAGAACCAGTACCACATCCCCGCCATGGCCCACCTGACCTGCGTGGCTGCCGGGAAAGAGGACGCGGACCGTCTGCTGACTGAACTGAAAGAAGCGGGGGTGGAAAACGTCCTGGCCCTGCGGGGAGACGTGAACCCGGACTATCCCCCGAAAACCGACTTCAAGTATGCCAGTGAGCTGGTGGCCTACATCCAGAAGCGGGGGGACTTTGGCATCTCCGCCGCCTGCTACCCGGAGGGCCACCCGGAAAGCCCGGACCCCGTCAGCGACATCCGCCATTTGAAGGAGAAAGTGGACGCCGGAGCCCAGCACT
>CAZCFU010000007.1:0-25501 GCA_964498005.1 uncultured Oscillospiraceae bacterium
GCCCGGGAGCCGGAGATCGGGGATCTTCAGAGCTTCCTCAACAGCCTGGGGGCCAATGTCCGGGGGGCGGGTAGCTCCACCATCACCGTGGAGGGGGGCAGGCCCCTGTCCGGCGGGGAGTACACCGTCATGGGCGACCGCATCGTGGCGGCCACCCTGCTGTCCGCCGCGGCGGCGGCAGGAGGCCGGGTGCGGCTGAGTGGGGTGGACTGGCGGCACCTGGCCACTGTCCTGTCCGTGTTCCACCAGGCGGGGTGCCGGGTGGAGAGCAGACTGGAATATGTGGAGCTGGCCCGGGATCGGGACACGCCGCTGAAGGCCGTGCCCACAGTCCGTACAGCCCCCTATCCCGGATTCCCCACCGACGCCCAGGCCCCCGTCATGGCGGCGCTGGCGGCGTCCCAGGGGTGTACCCTGTTTGTGGAGACCATGTTTGACAGCCGTTACCGCCATGTCCCCGAGCTCATCCGCATGGGCGCGGATATCACCACCGAGGGCCGGGTGGCTCTGGTGCGGGGGGTGGAGCGGCTGCATGGGGCCAAGGTGGAGGCCTCCGACCTGCGGGGGGGCGGCGCTCTGGCCGCGGCGGCGCTGGGCGCGGAGGGCACCACCGTCCTGTCCGGCCTGAACCATATCGACCGGGGCTACGAGGGGCTGGAGGAGATGCTGCGCGCCCTGGGGGCCAGCGTTGAGCGCCGGGAGGCGTGACAACATCGTTTACAGATAGATCAGATCAGAGGTGATGACCGTGGCACGACAGCGCAGACACAGCAGGCCGAAAAGGCGGCGGGGCCGGTTTGGCGGCCTCTACAAAGTGCTGTCCATCCTGCTGGTGGCCGCGGCGATCATCACGGCCTGCGTGGTCTTTTTCCGGGTCAATACCATTGAAGTGGCGGGCAATGTGCGCTATACCGCCGAGGAGATCATCGAGGCGTCCGGCGTCAAGATGGGCGACAACCTCATCGCCCTGTCCGGGAGCCGGGTGTCCGCGGCCATCCGCACCCAGCTGCCCTATGTGGAAGGGGTGGCGCTCCAGCGGGCCTACCCGGATGGGCTGGTCATCCGGGTGACGGAGCGGGTAGCGGCGGCGTCGGTGGACAGCGCCGAGGGGCGCTGGCTCATCTCCGCCCAGGGCAAGCTGCTGGAGAAGGACAACGGCGCCATCCAGGCCATTCAGGTCACCGGGCTGACGGCGGTGGGGCCCTATGCCGGGGGGATGCTTCAGGCGGCGGAGGAGGAGAGCCTCACGCTGGACTACGTGAAGCAGCTGCTGGCCGTGCTGGAGAGCAATGGAATGCTGGGCGACTGCACGGCCCTGGACTGCACCTCCGCCATCTCCATGACGCTGGATTACGGCATTTACCGCCTGCGCCTGCCCCGGGGCGGGGATTTTGAGTACTATATCCAACTGGCCCGCAGCGCGCTGTCCCAGGGCCTGGAGGAGGGCAAGCTCCAGGAGGGGCAGGGCGGCGTGCTGGATCTGACCGTAGCCGAAGGCAAGGCCTACTTCCGCTCAGATTAAACTTAAGTTTTGATCCGGCGGCAAAAAACTGCGATTTTCTATTGACCGATGGGGGAAAAAAGCGTACAATATAACAAGATGTAGTTTTATGCCCAATATCATTTACTATCACTGGTTTTACATAGGAGGGTCACAGGATGGCATTTGTAATGGATTCCGCCGCCAGCCACGAGGACGTATTAAAGGTCATTGGCGTGGGCGGTGGCGGCAATAACGTGGTCAACCGCATGGTCCGCTCGGGAATGCAGGGCGTGGAGTTTGTCGCGGTGAACACCGACCGCCAGTGTCTCAATGCCTCCGAGGCCACCCAGAAGCTGGCCATTGGCGAAAAGCTGACCGGCGGCAAGGGCGCGGGAGCCAACCCCGAGGTGGGCCGGGAGTCCGCCAAGGAGAGCAAGGAGCAGATCACCGCCCTGCTGGAGGGGGCGGACATGGTGTTCGTCACCGCCGGCATGGGGGGCGGCACCGGCACCGGCGCGGCCCCTGTGGTGGCGGAGATCGCCAAGGAGAAGGGCATCCTCACCGTGGGCGTGGTCACCAAGCCCTTCAACTTTGAGGGCCGCCGCCGTATGGAGCAGGCCGCCCGGGGCATTGAGGAGCTGCGGCAGAAGGTGGATTCCCTGGTCATCATCCCCAACGACCGGCTCCAGTACGCCACGGACGAGAAGATCACCTTTGCCAACGCCTTTGCCATCGCCGATGATGTGCTGCGTCAGGCGGTGCAGTCCATCTCCGACCTGATCAAGACCACCGGCCTCATCAACCTGGACTTTGCCGATGTCACCGCCGTCATGAAGGACGCGGGGCTGGCCCACATGGGCGTGGGCCGCGCCGCCGGCAAGAATAAGGCGGAGGAGGCCACCCGCATCGCCATCAACAGCCCCCTGCTGGAGACTTCCATCCAAGGGGCCAAGGGCATCATCGTCAACATCACCGGGCCCATGGATATGGGACTGGAGGAGGTGGAGCAGGCCGCCGAGATGGTCAAGCAGGTGGCCGATCCGGACGCCCTGTTCATGATGGGCACCGCCTTCGACGACACGCTGGAGGACGAGCTGCGGGTCACCGTCATCGCCACCGGCTTCGGCGAGGTGGACAACCCCGTCCCCGAGAAGGAGGGGGAGCAGGCCGCCCAGGCTTCCGCCAAGCCCAAATCTGCCCCGGAGGACAAGCCCAAGTGCGTCCCCGCCGGGGTGGGCCCCATCACGCCCCCCAAGCCCCTGTCCGAGTCCACCGCCGAGCAGGTGGAGGACGATCCCTTTGACGACATCTTCCGTATTTTCAATAAAAGGTAACATATGCCCCTCCCGACCGCTGGCCGGGAGGGGTTTGCGCCTATCCGGTGAACCAATTCAGACTGACAGCGGGAGGGAGGCCGCGGACATGGAATATATACCCGCCAAGCATCTGCTCCACCGCGGCCGTTCCACGGAATGGTTCGGTACCGACCACACCATGAATATCTACCGGGGCTGCTGCCATGGTTGTCTGTACTGCGACAGCCGCAGCGACTGCTACCAGATCGGGGAGTTCGACAAGGTGCGGGCCAAAGCGGACGCCCTGCACATCCTGCGGGACGACCTGGCCCGGAAGGTGCGGCCCGCGTTCATCAGTATGGGGGCGATGAGCGATCCGTACAATCCCTTTGAGAAGGAGTTGGAGCTTACCCGCCATTCGCTGGAGCTCATCGACGCCTATGACTGCGGCGTGGCCATCGCCACCAAAAGCGATCTGATCGTCCGGGATATTGACATTTTGTCGTCCATCCAAAGCCACTCGCCGGTGATCTGCAAGCTCACGGTCACCACGGCGGACGACGCCCTGGCGGCGAAAATCGAGCCCCACGCACCCCCGCCCAGCCGCCGTCTGGCGGCTCTGGAAAAATTGAGTGGGGCGGGGCTCTTTGCCGGGGTGCTCCTCATGCCGGTGCTGCCTTTCCTGGAGGACAGCGACCAAGGGGTGCTTGCCGTGGTGGAGGGAGCGGCTCAGGCCGGCGCGAGGTTTATTTACCCCGCCTTCGGCGTCACCATGCGGCAGGGCCAGCGGGAGTATTTTCTGGACGGTCTGGAGCGGGCATTTCCCGGCCAGGGGCTGAAAGAGCGGTATCTGCGGCAGTATGGCGACCGCTACCAGTGCGCCAGCCCAAGGGCCAAGGCCCTGTGGGGCGTATTCACCGCCGCCTGCCGGGAGCGGGGCATTTTGTACGATATGAGATCCATCATCCAGGCGGCCACCCTGGACTATGGGGACCGCCAGCTCACATTTTTTGACTGACAGGGGGGAGGACCGGTGACAGTAAGAGGACGCTTTGCCCCCACCCCCAGCGGGCGGATGCATTTAGGCAATCTGCTGGCGGCGCTGCTGGCGTGGCTGGACGTGAGGAGCCAGGGCGGGACGCTGGTGCTGCGCATCGAGGATCTGGACACCCAGCGCACCAGCGCGGAATTCGCCCGGCAGCTCATGGACGATCTGCGCTGGCTGGGACTGGACTGGGACGAGGGCGGGCTGGAGCCGGGGTATATGCAAAGCCGCCGCACCGCCTATTATGAGGAAGCGTTCCGCGTTTTAGAGGAAAAGGGGCTGATCTACCCCTGCTACTGCACCCGATCGGAGCGCATGGCCGCCTCCGCCCCCCACCGGGACGACGGCGCGGTGGTGTACAGTGGGAAGTGCTGGCATCTCACGGCGGCGGAGCGGGAGGCGCTGGAGCGGTCGGGCCGCCGTCCGGCATGGCGGGTGCGGTGTCCCGATCTGGCGGTCACCGTGGAGGACGGGAACTGCGGGGTATATACGGAAAACCTGGCCCATGACTGCGGGGACTTCATCGTCCGCCGGTCTGACGGGGTGTTTGCCTATCAGCTGGCCGTGGTGGTGGACGACGCGCTGATGGGGGTGAACCATGTGGCGCGGGGGCGTGACCTGCTGTGCTCCGCGCCCCGGCAGGCGTGGCTCCACCAGGTGCTGGGCTATGAGCCGCCCTGGTTCTTCCACACGCCGCTGCTGCTGGCTCCCGACGGACGGCGGCTGGCCAAGCGGGATCACGACTTGGACATGGGCGCGCTGCGGGAGCGGTATACGGCGGAGGAGCTGACCGGCCTGCTGGCCTGGTACGCGGGACTTTTGGACAAGCCGCAAAGTGCGCAAGCCAGGGAGCTGATCCCCCTATTTTCCTGGGCAAAAGTGCCAAAAAGCGACGTTGTGGTTTGTACACCTTGACATTGACCTTGACAAAGCGTAGAATAGGAAAAATTTAAAAAAACAGGAGGATGGAATATGGCGCAGATGGATTGGAACGACAAATTCGGCAAGCGGGGCCTCACCTTTGATGATGTGCTGCTCATCCCGGCGGAGAGCAATGTGCTGCCGGCGGATGTGGATCTGCACACCCGGCTGACTAAGAAGATCACCCTGAACATCCCGGTGATGAGCGCGGCCATGGATACGGTGACGGAGTCCCGCATGGCCATCGCCCTGGCCCGTGAGGGTGGCATCGGCGTGATCCACAAGAATATGTCCATCGGCCAGCAGGCCGAGCAGGTGGACATGGTGAAGCGCAGCGAGAACGGCGTCATCACCAACCCCTTCTGGCTGGGCCCCGGCCACACGCTGGCTGAGGCGGACGAGCTGTGCGCCAAGTATAAGATCTCCGGCGTGCCCATCTGCGACGGCGGCAAGCTCATCGGCATCATCACCAACCGGGATATGAAGTTTGAGACCGACATGAGCAAGCTGATCGACAACGTGATGACCCGCGACAACCTGGTCACCGCCCCCGAGGGGACCACCCTGGATCAGGCCCGGGAGATCCTGCGCAAGCATAAAATTGAAAAGCTGCCGATCGTGGACGAGCAGTTCCACCTGAAGGGTCTCATCACCATCAAGGACATTGAAAAGGCCCAGGTCTACCCCAACTCCGCCCGTGACGAGAAGGGCCGTCTGCTGGTGGCGGCGGCCATCGGCGTCACCGGCGACGTGCTGGATCGGGTGGCCGCCCTGGTGGAGGCCGGCGCGGACGTGCTGTGCCTGGACTCCGCCCACGGCCACTCCCGGAACATTCTGGAGTGCGTCATGCGCATCAAGTCCCTGTACCCAGACGTGCAGCTGGTGGCCGGCAACGTGGCCACCGCCGAGGGCACCCGCGCCCTCATCGAGGCGGGCGCCGACTGCGTGAAGATCGGCATCGGCCCCGGCTCCATCTGCACCACCCGCGTGGTGGCGGGCATCGGCGTGCCCCAGGTCACCGCCGTGTTCGACGCGGCCCAGGTGGCGGCGGAGTACGATGTGCCCATCATCGCCGACGGCGGCATCAAGTATTCCGGTGACATCGCCAAGGCCATCGCGGCGGGCGGCAATGTGGTCATGCTGGGCTCCCTGCTGGCGGGCTGCGAGGAATCCCCCGGCGGCACCGAGGTGTATCAGGGCCGTCAGTTCAAGGTGTACCGGGGCATGGGTTCTCTGGGCGCCATGGCGGAGGGCTCCAAGGATCGCTACTTCCAGCAGAACAACAAAAAGCTGGTTCCCGAGGGCGTGGAGGGCCGCGTCCCCTACAAGGGGCCGGTGGCCGAGACCATCTATCAGATGATGGGCGGCCTGCGGGCCGGCATGGGCTACTGCGGCTGCGGCACCATCGAGGAGCTGCGCACCCGCGCCCAGTTCACCCAGATCACCGCCGCGGGCCTGAAGGAGTCCCACCCCCACGATATCTATATCACTAAGGAAGCGCCCAACTACACCATCAATCCGCAATAAAGAGTTGGAACTCCCCCCGGCCGAAGCCGGGGGGAGTTCTTTACGCCCTGGAAGCACCCAACTACACTATCGATCCGCAATACAAATCTGAACTCCCCCGGCTCCGGCCAAGGGAGTTTTTTATGGCCTGGAAGCGCCCAACTACACTATCGATCCGCAATACAAATCTGAACTCCCCCGGCTCCGGCCGGGGGAGTTTTCTATGACCGGGAAACGTTCAACCGCGCCTTCGATCCAAAATAAAAATGTTTCACTGATTGAAAAACGTCCTGAAAAAGAAAAAAATACCTGCTTTGAATCAAGTTCTCCGGCACATAATGAGTGACGGGGATCATGAAGAAAAAGCAGGAGGCATATAAAGATGAAACTGAAATATTTCACTCTTGCCATGGCCTTTGCGATGGCCCTGGCGCTGGCGGGCTGCTCCGCCAACCGTGACGGCGACAGCAGCGCTCCCGTGACGCCCACCAATACTGTGTCCGCCGATCAGAATGACCGGCCCAGCGCTGATGTGGGCGGTGTGCAGAACAGCCCTGATGTGGGCGGTGATGCGCAGAACAGCGTCGGCATGGGCGACGCTCAGGATGGCGCCGACGCGAGCGACGATGTGGGTCAGAACGGCGGCAGAAGCGGGATGCGGAGCGGCTCCGGCGTAAACAACGCCATTGACGACATCGGAAACGCCGCGGGCAATCTGGCCAGGGGCGCGGGCAACGCGGTTCGGGACGCGGGCAACGCCATTGGCAACGCCGCCGGCAGCGCAGGCAGGGCCATGAGCTGAGCGAACGGGGCGGCCGGGATTTCCCGGCCGCCCCGCGGCTTTGTTTAAAGCTCCAACCCGATGTATTTTTCCATCGTGTCCAGATGACCTGTGCCCCCCGGTTCCTCGCCGATTTTATAAAAGCCGTGGGAGAGATAGAATTTTTTGGCCCCCTCATTTTCCGGCGCGCAGCGCAGCCGCAGGAACTGCCGCCCCATGGCGCGGTAGACGGACACCGCCTGCCCCAGCAGCTGGACGCCCAGTCCACGGCAGCGGTATTCCGGCGCTATGTACAGGAAGGGGACCCGGCCGGCCCGCTGCGTCTTGTCCTGCTCCCAGTCCATCTGGAGCACGCCCACAAAGGCGTCCCCCAGCTGGGCGGTCAGCAGACAGGTGGGATCCTGGGCGGAATTTTTTTCCGCCGCGGCCAGGAATGCTTCCCCGTCAAAGCCGTCCATGGCGCCGTGGCTGGCCTGCCAGCCCTCCCTGCGGGCGGATAAGTACAGCTCCCGCTCCTGGGGCAGAGATAAGGGGGAGAACCGCAGGGCGTTGCGTTCCATGCCCGGGATGCCGTAGAGGATGCTGGCCTTGGGGAGCGTTGCCTCAGGGCCGAGGTGGCTGTTGTCGTTGTAGTACACCACATGGACGCGGCCGCCCTCCACCTCCAGCTTGGCCACCCCGGTGTTGTCCGGCAGAGGGACCTGATCCGTCGTCGTGCCCAGCCAGATGGACAGCCCGCACCGGATGGCGCAGCCGTGGGATACCACCGCCACCGTCTGATCCGGGTGGGCGGCGGCGATGCGCCGGATGGATCGATCCATCCGTTGGCGGACCTGGGGGAAGGTTTCGCAGCCCTCGATCTGCCAGCGGTCGTCACAGCCGAGAAACGCGGTGAGGCTCTCGCGGTGATCGTGGAGGAGCTGCCCCCAGGGCTCGTCCTCCCAAAGCCCCGCGCCGATCTCCCGCAGGCCGGGGTCAACGCGCAGGGTAAGCCCCCGGGGGCGGTAGACTGCCCCGGCGGTGGACATGGCGCGGTAGAGGTCGCTGGAATACACGGCGTCAAAGTGGACGCCCTCGAACCGCTTTTCCAGGGCTTTGACCTGCTCCCGGCCTCTCAGGGTGAGCAGGCCGTTGTGCCAGCTGTGGCAGCGGCGGTAGAGATTGCCCTCGGCCTGGCCGTGACGGATGAGATAAATGGTGGTCATGTCCGATCCCTTCTTTCTCTATGCTGGGTGTCCGCCATAAAATGGCGCTGTTTCAACGAGCGGCGGGGCCCCTCCCGGAGCCCCGCGCTTTGGTGCAAGTAAGCCTGTAAGCCGGGTTCTGTCATTTAAGACAGCCATCTATCTAGGCGCGTTGTTGCCAACGCGCTCCAGCCGCCTCCTGAACACGGCCGGGCCGGCCTGTTGTGTTCCCACGGCGTTGCTCCGGATAGAGTTTACAGCAATGGGCGCTTGACACGCCATTGGGTGAGCTCTTACCTCGCCTTTCCATCCTTGCTCCCAACTCCCCAAAGGAGGTGGGGGCGGTTTATTTCTGTTGCACTTTTCCTGGGGTCGCCCCCGGCGGGTGTTACCCGTTATCCTTGCCCTGCGGAGCCCGGACTTTCCTCACGCAGCGGCCTTTCGGCCTGCGCGCGCGGCTGTCCAGCTTACTTGCGATTTTGATTGTACTTCATCTTTTTGCGATTGTCAAATGGATTTGAATGGGGTATAATAACTCAGTATGTGATATTTGCCCAAAGAGGGGAAAACTGGAATCAACGTGTGGAGGTGCGGATGCCTGTGGAATCGGCGCTGAAGGGATATTTTGAGTCGTTAAAAGGGAAAAAAGTGGCGGTGATCGGCCTGGGTGTGTCCAATAAACCGCTGGTGGAGGGCCTGCTGGACGCGGGCGTGCCGGTGCTGGTGTGCGACAAGCGCCGGCGGGAGGACTTCAACGGCGCGATCGAGACGCTGGAGCGCCGGGGGCTGACCGCCGCCCTGGGGCCGGACTACCTGGATCATCTGGAGGGGGCGGACGTGATCTTCCGCACGCCGGGGCTTCGGCCCGACGTGCCCCAGATCGCCCGGGCCGTGGCGGCGGGGGCGAAGCTGACCTCGGAGATGGAGGCGTTTTTGGATCTGTGCCCCTGCCGGATCATCGCGGTGACCGGTTCGGACGGCAAGACCACCACCACCACCATCATCGCGGGCCTGCTGAAGGCGGCGGGCTACCGCACCTTCGTGGGGGGCAACATCGGCCATCCGCTGCTGTGCCAGGTGGACGACATTCGCCCGGACGACATGGTGGTGCTGGAGCTGTCCTCCTTCCAGCTCATGACGGTGCGCCAGAGCCCCAGCGTCGCGGTGGTCACCAATCTGGCCCCCAACCACCTGGATGTACACAAAGATATGGACGAGTACGTGAACGCCAAGCGGAACATCTTTGCCTATCAGGATGCCCGCGACAAGCTGGTGCTCAATGCGGACAACGACATTACCGCCGGATTTGCCAGGGAGGCCAGGGGAGCGGTCACCCTGTTCAGCCGGAAAAAGGCGGTGGCGGGCGGCGTGTATCTGAGGGACAAAACGGTGATGAGCGCCGGACATCCGGTGCTGAATACCGACGACATCCTTTTGCCCGGCCTGCATAACCTGGAGAATTACATGGCCGCCATCGCGGCGGTGGACGGACTGGTACACGATGAGGTGATCCGGGAGTTTGCCCGGACCTTTGGCGGCGTGGCCCACCGGATCGAGCTGGTGCGGGAGCTGGACGGGGTGCGCTACTACAACGACTCCATCGCCTCCAGCCCCAGCCGTACCATCGCGGGGCTGCGATCCTTTGATCAGAAGGTCATCCTCATCGCCGGGGGGTACGATAAGCATATCCCCTACGACGTGCTGGGGCCGGAGATCATGGAACACGTCAAGGCGCTGCTCCTGACGGGGGACACGGCGGAAAAGATCAAGGCGGCCACCCTGGCCGCGCCCGGTTACCAAGAGGGTCAGCCCGCCATCTATGACTGCGCCGATTTGAAGGAGGCGGTGGAGCGCTCACGGGCGCTGGCAGAGCCTGGGGATGTGGTCATGATGTCCCCCGCCAGCGCGTCTTTTGACCGCTTCAAAAATTTCGAGGAGCGCGGGAACACATTCAAGGACTTGGTAAACGCACTTAACTAGAGAAGGGTGATATTCTTGGAGATGGAACAAATATTGCGAACGCTGTGCGCGATGGGTGCGCCCTCCGGCTTTGAGCGGCCGGCGGCGCTGGCGGCGAAGGAGCTGCTGGAGCCGCTGATGGACGAGGTGCGGATCGACCGGCTGGGCAATCTCATCGGTGTGCGCCGCTGCGGAAAGCCAGGGGCGAAAAAACTGCTGCTGGACGCCCACTTGGACGAGGTGGGGCTGATTGTCACCGGGCATCAGGACGGCTTCCTGCGCTTCAAGGCCAACGGGGTGGATTACCGGATGCTGCCTGACCGGGAGGTGCTGATCCTCACGGAGCCGCCCATGCTGGGGGTGGTGGCCTGCCTGCCGCCCCATGTGCTGTCGGCGGAAGCCCGGGAGAAGGCCCCGGAGATCAAGGATCTATTCATTGACACCGGCCTTTCTCAAGAAGAGGCGGAGCGGAAGATCCCCATCGGCACCCCCGTGGTGTACCGCACCGACTTCACCTGTCTGGGTGAGCGGCAGGTGTGTACCAAGGCGCTGGACGACCGCTCCTGCTTCGCTGTCCTGCTGCGGACGGCGGAGCTGCTCCGGGATCAGGAGCTGGACGTGGATCTGTATGTGCTGGGCAGCGTATGCGAGGAGACCGGCGGCGTGGGCGCCCAAGTGGGCGCCCAGGGCCTGGCTCCGGACTTCTGCGTGGCGGTGGACGTGACCCACGGCAGGACCTCGGACGCGCCCAAGGGCGAGACCTTCGTGATGGGCGGCGGCCCGGTGGTGGGCATCGGCCCCAACATGGCCCGGTGGATGAGCAAACGGCTGCTGGATAAGGCGGGGGAGCTGGACATGGCTGTCCAAAAGGAGGTCATGGAGGGAAGCACCGGCACCAACGGCTGGGAGATGCAGATCGCCAATGAGGGGATCGCCACGGCCATCCTGTCCGTGCCCCTGAAGTATATGCACACCCCGGTGGAGGTGGTAGAGCGCGGCGATTTGGAGGACTGCGCCCGTCTGCTGGCCGCCTTCACCCAGGGCATCGGAGAGGAGGGGGACGCGCGATGATCGAGACATTGAAAACTTTGTGCTCCCTCCCCGGCGTGTCCTCCCGGGAGGATGAGGTGCGGGACTATATCCGCAAACGGGTGGAGCCCTATGCCGACAGCGTCCGCGTGGATGCCCTGGGCAACCTCATCGTGTTCAAGCGGGGAGCCAAGCCCACGGGAAACAAGCTGATGCTGTGCGCCCACATGGACGAGGTCGGGCTGATGGTGAAATCGGTCACCGAGGAGGGCTGTCTGAAATTCGGCTGCGTGGGCGGCATTGACCGCCGCATCCTGCTGGGCAAGCGGGTGAGCGTGGGGGAAAAGGGTATCCCCGGCGTCATCGGGCTGAAAGCCATCCACCTGACCACCGCCGAGGAGCGCAAAAAGGTGCCCAAGCTCACCGACCTGTATATCGACATTGGCGCGAAGGACAAAGCCGAGGCCCTGGCCCAGGTGGAGCTGGGGGATGTGTGTACCTTTGTCAGCGACGCGGTGGAGTTCGGCGATGGGATGCTCAAGGCCAAGGCCATCGACGACCGGGTGGGCTGCGCCGTCATGGTGAAGCTGCTGGAGGAGGAGCTGCCCATGGACTGCACCTTCGTCTTCACCGCCATGGAGGAGGTGGGCACCCGTGGGGCCTTTGGCGCGGCGTTTTCTGTGACGCCGGAGGTGGCTCTGGTGCTGGAGGGCACCACCGCCGCCGACATCCCCGCCCTGGAGCCGGAGCGGCAGGTGTGCTGGCCGGGGAAGGGCCCGGTGCTGTCCTGGATGGACGGCGGCACGATTTACGACCGGGAGCTGTTTGAGCTGCTGCGCTCCCTGGCGGAGGAGAACGGCCTGCCCTGGCAGATGAAGCACTATCTGGCCGGAGGCACTGACGGCAAGGCCATTCAGCGCACCAAGGCGGGCGTCCGGGTGGCGGGCATCTCGGCCGCTGTGCGTTATCTCCACGCGCCCAGCAGCGTGTGCAGCCTGAACGACGGGTCGCAGATGCTGGCGCTGGCCCGGCTGTTTATCCGGGCCATGGCGGAACATTGACAACCCAGGTTGATACGGAGGAATTTGACATGGATATGATGAAAACGCTGACCGAGCTGGTGGGGGCCTTCGGCCCCACCGGCTGTGAAAAAGAGATTTCCAATGTGATCGAGAAGCTGGCCGCGCCCTATGTGGACGAGATTTCCCGGGACACCCTGGGCAATCTCATCTGCCATAAGAAGGGGAGCGGCCCCCGGGTGATGTTCTCCGCCCACATGGACTCCATCGGCCTGGCGGCCACCCACATTGACGACAAGGGCTTTGTCCACGTGGGCGCCTTGGGCGGTGTCAGCCCCAAGGAGGTGCTGTATACCCCGGTGCGGTTCCAGAACGGCGTCCGGGGCTTGGTCTGCGCCCCGGAGGACGCGGACATGGGCAAATTGAAGGTGAGCAATCTCCTGGTGGACATCGGCGCGGCGGATGAGGCCGAGGCCAAAAAGCTGGTTCAGGTGGGAGACGCGGCGGCATACGATACCGCTACCCACGCGGCGGCGGGCCGGATCATCTCCCCCTATCTGGATGACCGCATCGCCTGCCTGGTGCTGCTCATGGCCATGGAGCGGCTGGAGGACACGGACAATGACCTCTATTTCGTGTTCTCCGTCCAGGAGGAAGTGGGCTGCCGGGGGGCCAAGACCGCCGCCTGGGCCATCGACCCGGACTATGGCATTGCGGTGGACGTCACCGGCGCGGACGACGAGCCGGGGAGCAAGCACATGGCCAGCAGCCTGTGCGGCAAAGGGGCGGCGGTCAAGGTGATGGACCGCTCCGTCATCTGCACCCCGGCGCTGGTGGAGCAGCTGATGGCGCTGGGGGCGGAGAAGGGCATCCCTGTCCAGCGGGATGTGCTCCAGTTCGGCGGCACCGACGCCGGCCCCATCCAGGCCACCCGGGCCGGGGTGTACGCCGGGGGCATCTCCATCCCCTGCCGGTACACCCACACCCCCACCGAGCTGGTGGATCAGGGAGATGTGAAAGCCTGCGCGGAGCTTGTGGCGGCTTTTGCGGCCAGCAAGCTGGAAGCCTGAGACAGGACGGTATCAGTCAATGAGTTTTCCTTTGCGGATATCAGAGCGGGTGAGGGCCCTTGCCACTCGGGCGGAGCGGGGGCTGGAGGGGCAGTTTGCCCGCGTCGACGCCATTGCCCAGTTTAACAGCCAGCGGGTGCTGGCGGCGTTTCAGAAGCACCGGGTGGCGGAGAGCTATTTCGCCGGCACCACCGGCTACGGCTACGACGATCTCGGCCGGGACAAGCTGGACGAGATTTACGCCGAGCTGTTTGGCACTGAAGACGCCCTGGTGCGCCTCCAGTTCGTCAACGGCACCCACGCCATTACCTGCGCCCTGTTCGGGGCGCTGAAGGCGGGGGATGTGCTGGTGTCCGCCGTGGGCGCGCCCTATGACACCCTGCTGGGGGTGGTGGGGGCGGTGGACAAGGGCCACGGCTCACTGCGCGACTACGGCGTGGAGTACCGGCAGGTGGAGCTGAAGGACAACGCCCCCGACCGGGAGGGGCTGGCCCAGGCCGCGCGAGACCCAAGGGTGAAGGCGGTGCTCATCCAGCGCTCCAAGGGGTACGCCACCCGGGCGTCCCTGTCGGTGGATGAGATCGGGGAGCTGTGCGCCATCGTGCGGGAGAACAACCCCACCGCCGCCATTTTGGTGGACAACTGCTACGGGGAGTTCGTGGAGGAGCGGGAGCCCACCCATGTGGGGGCCGACCTGGTGGTGGGCTCCCTCATCAAGAATCCCGGCGGCGGGCTGGCCCCCACCGGGGCGTACATCGCCGGTCGGCACGATCTGGTGGAGGGCGCCGCCATGCGCCTCACCTGTCCGGGCATCGGGAAGGAGTGCGGCTCCACCCTGGGCAATAACCGCCTGCTCTACCAGGGGCTGTTCCTGGCCCCCCACACGGTAGCTCAAGCGCTGAAAACCGCCGTGTTTGCCGCCCGACTCATGGAGGAGCTGGGCTACGAGACGGAGCCGAAATCGGACGCCGTCCGCCACGACATCATCCAGATGATCCACCTGGGCGGGCCGGAAGCGGTCAAGCGGTTCTGCAAGGGCATCCAGTCCGGGGCCCCGGTGGACTCCTATGTCACTCCGGAGCCCTGGGATATGCCGGGGTATGACTGTCCGGTTATCATGGCGGCGGGGGCGTTCATCCAGGGGGCGTCCATCGAGCTGTCCGCCGACGCGCCCATGCGGGAGCCGTACACGGTTTACCTCCAGGGCGGATTGACCTATGAGTCGGGCAAGACCGGCATCATGCTGGCGGCGGAGGAGCTGCTGCGGGAGTGACTGCGGCATAGGCCGAGCCCTCCCGGGCATACAGTAACCCGTAGGGGGTGGCTGTATGCCGATGAAGCTGAAACGCCTGTCTGCTTATCTGCGGCGGGAGGGGCCGCTGACCGTGGTACTGCCGGTGCTGGCGGCGCTGGTGCTGGCGTGGCTGATCCTCCACACGCTGAACGGGCGGCTGCGCCCTGTTCTGGAGGCGGCTGCGTCCAGCCGTGCCACCAACCTGATGACCCGGGCCATTGACACCGCCGTGGACAACTGTCTCCAGGAAAACGACATGAACTACGCTGATTTTGTGACGATGGAGACGGATTCTGTGGGAAGGGTGACCTCCCTCACCAGCAACACGGCGGCCAACAGCCGCTTCAAGCGGCAGGTGGTGGAGGCGGTGACCCGGCAGCTCAGCGCCCTGGACAGCGACGCTTTGGGGGTGCCGCTGGGGACGCTCACCAACCAGCCGCTGTTGTCCGGCGCGGGGCCGAAGGCGCGGGTGCGTGTGGATTCGGTGGGGGAGGTCACCGCCGATTACGCCAATTCCTTCACCTCGGCGGGGGTAAACCAGACCCTGCACCGGGTCTGCCTGGATATCACCGCCACGATATATTTGTTCTTGCCGGGTGAGGTGCTTCCCGTGACCGTTGCCAGCAGTGTGTGCGTGGCGGAGACGGTCATCGTGGGCGAGACGCCCGATACCTATTTGAATTTGGAAAAGGGGATGGGCTGAATGGAGTTTGAGACCCGTGCCGCCGAGCTGCGGCAGACGCTGAACGAGCACAATTATAACTATTATGTACTGGACGCGCCTACCATCTCCGACTTCGAGTACGACCGGATGCTCCGGGAGCTGGAGGATCTGGAGGCGGCCCACCCGGAGCTGGTGACGCCGGACTCGCCCACCCAGCGGGTAGGGGGAAAGGCGCTGGATAGTTTTACGCAGGTGACCCACCGGGTGCCCCTGCAAAGCCTCCAGGACGTATTCTCCCCCGATGAGCTGCTGGATTTCGACCGCCGGGTGCGGGAGAGCGGGGCAGAGCCCCAGTATCTGCTGGAGCCCAAGGTGGACGGCCTGTCCGTGGCGCTGGAGTATGAGAACGGCGTGTTCGTCCGGGGGGCCACCCGGGGGGACGGCCAGGTGGGCGAGGATGTGACGGAGAATATCCGCACCATCCGTTCCATCCCCATGAGGCTGGAGAACGCACCGGGGACGCTTATCGTCCGGGGCGAGGTCTATATGCCCCGCAAGACCTTTGAGCGGCTCAACGAGGAGCGGGAACTGCGGGGGGAGAGCCTGTTCGCCAATCCCCGCAACGCCGCCGCCGGCTCCATGCGGCAGCTTGACCCCAAGATCGCGGCCGCCCGGGGGCTGGATATGGTGGTGTTCAACATCCAGTACACCGACCACGAGCCCTTCGGGACGGACAGCGCCGGACTGGACTGGCTGCGTTCCCTGCGCTTCAAGGTCATCGACTACCAGCTGTCCGGGGATATGGATGAGATCCAATCCTCCATCTTTGAATTGGGGGACAAGAGGGAGAAATACCCCTTCGACATAGACGGGGCGGTCGTCAAAGTCAATTCCCTGGCACAGCGGGACGCTCTGGGGGAGACGGCCAAGTTCCCCCGCTGGGCGGCGGCCTATAAGTATCCGCCGGAGCAGAAGGAGAGCGTGGTGGAGGACATCGTGGTGCAGGTGGGCCGCACCGGAGTGCTGACCCCCAAGGCGGTGGTCTCAGCCGTCCGGCTGGCGGGCACCACCGTCACCAACGCTACCCTCCACAACCAGGATTTCATCACGGAAAAGGACATCCGCATCGGGGACACCGTCATCGTGCAGAAGGCGGGGGAGATCATCCCGGAGATCGTGTCCGTGGTGAAGGAGAAGCGGCCCGAGGGGACAAGCCCCTATCTGCTGCCCACGGTGTGCCCGGTGTGCGGCGCGGCGGTAGCCAGGGACGAGGACGGCGCCCACATCCGCTGTACCGGGGCGGAGTGCCCCGCCCAGCTGCTGCGCAACCTGACCCACTTTGCCAGCCGGGACGCCATGGACATCGAGGGCCTGGGCCCGGCGGTAGTGAAGGGGCTGGTGGACGCGAAGATGGTGAAGACCCCGGCCGACCTCTACCGGCTGGAGCAGGACAAGGTGGCCAAGCTGGACCGCATGGGCAAAAAGTCGGCGGAAAATCTGCTGGCGGCCATTGAAAAGTCCAAGGGGAATGACCTGTCCAAGCTGCTGTACGCCTTCGGCATCCGGCAGGTGGGGCAGAAGGCGGGGAAGATCCTGGCCGCCCGGTTCGGCTCCCTGGACGCCTTGGCCCAGGCCACCGAGGAGGAGCTCACCGCCATTGACGACATTGGCGGCATCACGGCTCAGTACCTGACAGAGTGGTTTGCCGCCCCCCAGAGCCAGCACCTCATCGCCGCGCTGAAAGAGGCCGGGGTGAATATGGACAGTCAGGCCGCCCCCATCGGGGACAAGCTGGCGGGGATCACCTTTGTGCTCACTGGCGAGCTGTCCGTCTATTCCCGCAAGGAGGCGGGGGAGAAGCTGGAGGCCCTGGGGGCCAAGGTGTCCGGCTCCGTGTCCAAAAAGACGGGGTGCGTGGTGGCCGGGGAGGCCGCCGGCTCCAAGCTGCGGAAGGCCCAGGAGCTGGGCGTGCCCGTGCTGGACGAGGAGCAGTTCCTGATCCTGGTAGGTGAGCGGGACGGGGACAGTGACGCTCTGCTGGCCCAGCTCAAGAAATAGAGACAAAGAGGGGATGACCCATGGAGATCAAGTTCGCGGGACGGATGGACGGCTTCAAGCCCGGTATTTTCAATGTGCTGGACGACAGGAAAAATGGGCGTCTGGCCCAGGGGAAGCCGGTGTACAACCTGTCCATCGGGACGCCGGACTTCCTGCCCGAGCCCCATATCGTGGAGGCGCTGGCCCAGGCCGCGTCCGACCCGAGCAACTACCGTTACTCCCTGGGCGAGACGCCCGAGCTGACGGCGGCGGTGCAAAACTGGTACAGCCGGCGGTACGGCGTGGAGCTGGCCCCGGATGAGCTGATGGCGGTGTACGGCTCCCAGGAGGGGCTGACCCACATCGGCTGGACGCTGTGCGACCCCGGAGACGTGGTGCTGGTGCCCGACCCCGGCTATCCCATCTTCGAGCTGGGGCCGTACCTGTGCGGGGCGGAATGCGTCCATTATCCACTGCTGTCGGAGAACGATTATCTGCCCGATTTGGAGCATTTTGACTCGAGCTTGGCGGAGAAGGCCCGGTTTATGGTGGTTTCCTATCCGGCAAACCCTTTGGGAGTGGCTGCGCCGGACGAGTTCTATCCCAGGCTCATCGCCTTTGCCAAAAAGCATCATATCGTCATCATCCATGACAACGCCTACTCCGACATCATCTTTGACGGACGGGTGGGCAAATCCCTCCTCTCCTACGAGGGGGGCAAAGAGGTGGGCGTGGAGTTCAATTCCCTGTCCAAGACCTATAACCTGACCGGGGCCCGGGTGTCCTTTGTGCTGGGCAGCCGGGAGGTGGTGGGGGCTTTCAAGCGTCTGCGCTCCCAGATCGACTACGGGATGTTCCTGCCCATCCAGCACGCGGCGGCGGCCGCCCTCAACGGGCCCCAGGACAGCGTGGCCCGGAACCGGGCGGAGTACCAGGCCCGGCGGGACGCCCTGTGCGGCGGGCTGCGCTCCATCGGCTGGGACGTGCCGGACAGCCAGGGCAGTATGTTCGTCTGGGCGCCGCTTCCGGTGGGATATTCAAACTCGGTGGAGTTCTGTTTTGAACTGCTGGAGCGCACCGGGCTGTTGTGTACCCCCGGTTCCGCCTTTGGACCGTTGGGGGAGGGGCACGTGCGGTTTGCGCTGGTGCGGCCCGTTTCGGTGATGAATGAGATCGTGTCGGCGGTGAAAGCCGGCGGCATCCTGGGAGGCGGCCTATGAGCGCCCGCACAGAAAAACGGCGGCAGGGCGGGATCAGCAAGGAGCGGCTGATCCTGGCGCTGATCGTGGTTGCCGTGATCGTGGGCCTGACCGCCCTGGGCCTGCACAGGAAGGGCTCGCTGACGCTGGACAATCTGCTGGTGGAGCTGGGGCTCAAGGAACCGGCGGCAGTTACCATCAGCATAGACGACATCCCGGAGTATTCCGGCGAGCCCTATGTGATCCTCCAGGACAACCAGCCGGATTTTGACCTGGAGGATCTGACGCTGGAGCCCTTCGAGAACTATAGCGAGCTGGACAGCCTGGGCCGGTGCGGCGTGGCCTACGCCAACATCTGCCTGGAGATCATGCCCACCGAGCCCCGGGGGGATATTGGCCAGGTAAAGCCCTCCGGCTGGCAGTCAACAAAATATGACAGCGTGGACGGGAAATATCTCTACAACCGCTGTCACCTCATCGGCTACCAGCTGGCGGGGGAGAACGCCAACAAGCAGAACCTGATCACGGGCACCCGGTACATGAACGTCACCGGGATGCTGCCGTTCGAGAATATGGTGGACGACTACGTGGAGGAGACAGAAAACCACGTGCTTTATCGGGTGACGCCTGTGTTTGACGGTGAGAACCTGGTGGCCAGCGGTGTCCAGATGGAGGCATTCTCCGTGGAGGACGAGGGCGAAGGCGTGTGCTTCAACGTCTTCGTATACAACGTCCAGCCCGGGATCGTCATCAACTACGCCACAGGAGAGAGCCGGGAGGAGTAATCAAACAGGAAACGCCCGCCCCGAGCGTTCGGGGCGGGCGTTTGCGCGGGCTGGATTATTTGTCAAACGCGGGGTTGGTGAAGTACACATTTTTCTGGTTCATGCGCTCCTTGGCCAGGGCGATCGCCTCGCCAAAGCGCTGGAAATGGACGATCTCGCGCTCACGCAGGAAGCGGATGACGTTGTTGACATCCGGATCGTCGGAGAGGCGGAGAATGTTGTCGTAGGTGAGTCGGGCCTTCTGCTCTGCCGCGACCTTGTAAGGACAACAGTTTCAGCTGTTCATGGAGTCCAGCCGATCCGCGATGCGGTCGATCTTGTTTTGCAGGCGCTCCAGGACTTTTTGAAGGCTCTCCCTGTCTACGGCGCTGTCGCTGGCGGACAGCTCGGCCAGCAGGAGCATCTGGTGGAGGATGCGGTCGATCTCGTTCAGGGCGTCCTCGTAGGGCTGCCCCAAAGGGGAGGCGGGAGAGGTCATGCCGGGGCTTTCCTCATCGCTGTTGGCTGATCGGAAGTCCTGCGTGAATGACATAGTCTGATCCCTCCTTGCGTAAATACGCAGTTATTATAGCATAGCCGCAAGCCGTATATCGGCTTGCACGCCGCAAAAGCGGCGTAAAACCGGCAAAGCCGGTTTTGGCTATCCTGTAACATTGACAACAGGCATTTTGTAAACAAAATGCCGCCCGCAACGCGGGCCGCCACACTTTGTGTGGCGTTTGTCAATATTATATCATAGAGCGGCGGAAAAAGGCAACCAAACAATACAGTGTCTGCGGTTTCACAGAACCTTGTATACTTTTAGCCTTTTCTCTCTGCCGCAATGTGATATAATAAGGGAAAATACTGCGAAAAGGGAGGCCCTTTCCTTGGCAGAGAGGCAAAACGACTTTTCAAAAGGGAGCATTCCCGGCAATATTATGAGCCTCGCCGTTCCCATGATGGCGGCCCAGCTGGTAAACGTGCTGTACAGCGTGGTGGATCGCATCTACCTGGGCCACCTGCCGGAGAGCGACAGCCTGGCCCTCACCGGCCTGGGGGTGACCATGCCCATCATATCCATCCTGATGGGCTTTGCCAACCTGTGCGGGACCGGCGGCGCGCCGCTGTGCTCCATCAGCCGGGGGAAGGGGGACGATGAAGAGGCGGAGCGGGTGATGGGCAACGCCTTTTTGCTGCTGCTGATCCTGGGCGCGGCGGCTACCGCCTTTTTTCTGGCGCTGAAGGAGCCCATCCTCTACCTGTTCGGAGCCAGTCCGGACACGTTTCCCTATGCCGACGGGTACATGACCATCTACCTGTGCGGCACCCTGTTCGTCATGATAAGCCTGGGTATGAACCCTTTCATCAACGCCCAGGGCTTTGGCCGGGTGGGGATGATGACGGTGCTGCTGGGGGCGGCGGTGAACATTGCGCTGGATCCGGTACTTATCTTCGTGCTTGACATGGGGGTGCGGGGCGCGGCCCTGGCCACGGTGTTCTCCCAGGCGCTGTCGGCGGCATGGGTGCTGCTGTTCCTCACGGGAAAGCGGGCCATCCTGCGCCTGCGCTGGGAAAACCTGCGGCTGGACAGGGGGCGCACGGGGAGGATCGTCTCCCTGGGCCTGTCCGGCTTCTTTGTGAACATGACCAACAGCCTGGTGCAGGTGGCGTGCAACGCGACCCTGCAGGCCTACGGCGGCGACCTGTACGTGGGGGTGATGACCATCATCAACTCCCTGCGGGAGGTGTTCATCATGCCGGTGCAGGGGCTGACCAACGGCTCCCAGCCGGTGGCGGGGTACAATTACGGCGCGAAGCTGTACAGCCGGGTGCGGCAGTCTATCCAGTTCAGCGTGGGGGTGACGGTGGCCTACTCCGCCCTGTTCTGGGCCGTCGCCATGGCCTTCCCCGAGCCGCTCATCCGTATCTTCAAGGACGACCCCGCCATCATTGCGGCGGGCATACCCGCCCTGCGCGTCTATTTTGGGATGTTCCTGTTTATGTCCCTCCAGTTTGCGGGGCAGGCGATCTTTGTGGGACTGGGCCGGTCAAAGCAGGCGATCTTTTTCTCCCTGCTGCGCAAGGCCGTCATCAACGCGCCGCTGACCTTGATCCTGCCCATCTGGATGGGCACCACGGGCGTATTCGTGGCGGAGGCGGTGTCCCAGCTCGTGGGCGGACTGGCCTGCTTTACCACCATGTATCTCACCGTGTACCGCCCCTTGAGGGTGGCGGCGGACGGCGGGCCGGGTATCTGAAACCCAAAGAAGCGATCGGACAAGCCGCTTCCCGCGGCAGCCTGGCGGCCTGTCCATTAGGATGAAAATCCCTGCCGGAAGGAAGATTGACTTTTGGCGGAAAGCGTAGTATATTTAAAATGTAAAAATTCTGCTTGAGTGAGGTGAGGAAAGTGGCAAGCGGCGATAGTAGCGCGGAGACAGGGCGAAGACGATTGCTCGGTTATCAGGACAGCGCGGAAGCCGCTGCTGTTTCCGACTGCCTGGATTTCACGTGAGATAACCGAAATTTTCATCCCTCTGTTTCCTGAAACAGGGGGATTTTCTGCCCTTTTTTCCGCTGCCGACGCGCCTGAGGCGGGCTGATCGCGGATCGGCGCCGCCCTAATCAAATCATCGAAATGGAGGGCGTTTTATGGCGGGAATAGACAGGCCGGGGCAGCCTGCGGCTGAGATCGACATCAGCGCGAAGCCCAACTATGAGAGCGAGATCATCGCCATCATCCGGGGGAACGATACGCCGAAGATCATCCAGAGCAGGCTGGATGACTATCATGGGAACGACATTGCGGAGGTCATGCCGCGGCTTTCCCCGCAGGAGCGGAAAAAGCTCTACCGCGTATGCACCGCGGAGATGATGTCTGAGGTATTCGAGCATTTGGATGAGTCCGACGCGGGGGCGTATCTGGAGGAGATGGATTTCCACAAGGCTGCCGAAGTGGTGGGCGGGCTGGAGACGGACACCGCCGCGGGTATTCTGCAGGAGCTTGACAAGGGCCGGCGGGAGCAGCTGATCGACGCTCTGGCCCCGGACGTCAAAAAGGAGATCAGGCTGATCGCCTCCTTTGACAGCGATGAGATCGGCAGCAAAATGACCACCAACTGCATCGTGATCCGGGAAAACCTGGACATCAAGGGCGCGATGAGGGAGCTGGTGAACCAGGCGGAGGAGAACGACAATATCTCCACCCTGTTCGTGGTGGACGACAGCGAGGCGTTTTACGGCGCCATCGACCTGAAGGACTTGATCACCGCCAGGAAAACGGACAACCTGGAGGATCTGATCGTGACGTCCTTCCCCTATGTGTACGCCACGGAGCTGATCGACGACTGCATTGAAAAGCTGAAGGATTATTCGGAGAACTCCATCCCGGTGCTGGATAACTCCAACAAACTGCTGGGCGTCATCACGGCGCAGAACATCATCGAAGTGGTGGACGACGAGATGAGCGAGGACTACGCCAGGCTCGCCGGTCTGACCGCGGAGGAGGATCTGAAGGAGCCGCTGAGGCTCAGCATGAAAAAGCGCCTGCCCTGGCTGCTGGTGCTGCTGGTGCTGGGAATGCTGGTCTCCTCTGTGGTGGGTGTTTTTGAGGAGGTCGTGGCCCAGCTCACTCTGATCATGGCGTTCCAGTCCCTGATTTTGGACATGGCGGGCAATGTGGGCACCCAGTCCCTGGCCGTCACCATCCGGGTGCTGATGGATGAAAACCTGACGGCCGGCCAGAAGGTTCAATTTGTGGGCAAAGAGATGCGGGTGGGCCTGTGCAACGGCCTGATTTTGGGTACCATCTCCTTTGTGATCGTGGGCCTCTATATCTGGCTGATCAAGGGCAGGGAGCTGCTGTTCTCCTATGCGGTCTCCGGCTGTATCGGCGTGGCCCTTATGCTGGCGATGCTGATTTCCAGCGCGGTGGGCACGCTCATCCCGCTGTTTTTCAAACGGATCAATGTGGATCCCGCCGTGGCTTCCGGCCCGCTGATCACCACGATCAACGATTTGGTCGCTGTGGTCACCTATTATGGAATGAGCTGGCTGCTGCTGATCCAGATGCTTCACTTCGCGGGCTGACCGGTATCCCTCGAGACGCTTATCGCAAACAGCCCCCGACATTGCCGATATGCCGGGGGCTATTTTTATCCCGCTATGCTTATGCGATAAAAAAGCAGCGTATAGGTGCTGTCAGCATAACAAAAGCGGCTCCAACCCCGCGCTTTCGTGTTAAAGCTTTGGGTTGGAGCCGCTTTTTAAAATTTCCAATGGATTTCAACAGGGACGTCGCTTGTCCCGGGGATGCGCTTGTCTACGGCGATATAGTCGATCAGGGCTTCCACCATTTCACGTGTCAGATGTTGAAGATTGGCGTACTGTTCAACAATGGCCTTGCGGTTATCTCCTGCCGCAAGGCGGGTATCCAGCTCAGCGATCTGCTGACGGCAATTCTCCGTCAGGCATTCCAACCGTTCTTTTTCGGCTGAAAACTCCCTGGTCATGTCCAGATAGTCCCGCTCGGTGATGATGCCCTTAACTTTGTCTAAATACAGTTCACGGATCCCTTTGGCGTACTCATTGATCTTTTTCTGATAGCTTTCCGCCGCTCTTTGAAGCTGCTTCTTTTTGTTTTGCGGGTTGCCGCAAAATTGGATATTTCGCTCCAGCTCGTCCTTGTTCAGATACTCCGCAGAGAGTCGATTCAGTTCGCTCAGAACGATTTGCTCCAGCTTTTCTACCGAGATAAAGGAGCCGATACAGGCATCCTTTGCCACATGGCGGCTGGAGCATTGGAGATAGTGCCGGCCGCGATTTTTCGAGGAGCGCATCGTGTAGCCGCAGTTGGCACAGCGGACTTTTCTGGCGAACAGGCCGATGGAGCCGCCCCTGAAAGGCTTTGCGCGTTGGCCGAGGAGCGTCTGGACACGATCCCATAGATCGCGGTCGATGATGGGCTCATGGGTACCCTCCACACGATACCATTCCGCTTTGGGGCGCGGCTTATTCTGTTTGGACTTGTAAGAAATGCTGCCATATTTACCCTGCACCATGTTCCCAATGTAGATTTCATTTTCCAGCATATCGGCAATGGCGAAGTATTTCCACAGCGTACTGTTTTTCTGCTTGGGCTGTTGGTAGCGTAAGCCGTGAAGACGCTTGTATTCCGTAGGGTTTGGTATGCCCCGGTCGTTCAGCATACGGGCGATGGCTGTTTTTCCATGGCCCTGGGAAAACAAGGTGAACACCTCCCGCACAATGGCGGCGGCCTCTTCGTCAATGATGAGATGGCCTTTTTGGTCAGGGTCTTTTTTATAGCCGTAGAGGGCGAAGGCTCCAATGTGGAAACCGTTTTGCCGCCGATTGGTAAGGACACTGCGAATATTTTCTGACATATCCTCAAGATACCACTCGTTGACCAGGCCGTTGATTTGCCGGGACTTTTTGTTGCCTTTATTAGCGGTGTCAGCGTTGTCTACAATACTGATAAATCGGATGCCCCATAGGGGGAACAGGCCGTGGATGTACTTCTCCACCAGTTCTAATTCGCGGGTAAAGCGGGATTGGGTCTTGCAAAGCACGATATCAAATTTGTGCTGCTCAGCGTCTTGGAGCAGCCTTTGAAATTCAGGGCGGCCGCGATCTGAACCTGTGTAGTCGTCATCGCTGTAAATATTAAATACGTCCCAGTTTTGTGCCATGGAATATTGCAGGAGCATGGCCTTTTGATTCTGAATGCTGTTGCTGTCATCGGACTCGTTTTGTTTGTTCCGATCCTCCTCAGACAGGCGGCAGTATATCGCTGCTCTCATAATTTTTCTCCTACATATAAAAATGTGCCGCCCCAACACAGCTAAGCATTGGGAGCGGCTGAGCCGGTCAGTGGGCGGCCACGGTCTCTTTCGATTTTTCTATTTGGTTCACTAAGTTGATCCAGATCCGGGTATATTGCTCGGAGGTTGGAGGCTTTTCGCCGCCGTTAAAAAAGCTCCGGCAGAGGAGGGAACGCTTATCGTTCATGCAGATTTCTCCTTTCGGCTTATATGCTATGCGAAACGGTTACTTGATTAGACCTGTAACCGATGAAATAGACAGGCTATATGAAACGATTTGAGCAAGTATACAGGCCGAGCGGGTGGCGCCGCTCGGTTCTTGACGTTTATGTTGTCCTTACGCCATCGCCCCATCTGGTACGATGATGAAAACACAACTTTCCAGCTAAAAATAGCTGAAAATGGTGT
>CAZCFU010000008.1:0-20325 GCA_964498005.1 uncultured Oscillospiraceae bacterium
ACAGGCGGCTGTGAACCAGCATGGCCCGGGAGGCGGGGGTGTTGAACCACCCCCGGTCCAGCACCGGCTCGGGCTCGCAGGCCCCTAGGAACCGCCACTGGCCATCGTACAGGGCCTCCACCCAGGCGTGGTTGTCGTTGCAGTGGGACCAGCGGGGGGCGTACACTTGTCTGGCGGCGATGCCCACGCCGCGCAGGGCGGACACCAGAAAGGCGGATTCCTCCCCGCAGCGCCCGCTGCCGCAGCGGAATACCGTCAGCGGGGAGGCGGTGCGCTCGTCCTGGGCCTGGTAGGAGGCGTGCTCGTGGCACCAGCGGTTGACCTCCAGCACCCGCTCCTCGGCGGTGGGCAGCGCCCCCACCCGGGGCCACAGCTCCTCGTAAAACAGGGCCCGGTGGAAGGACAGATCCTCATCGTTCACCCGGGGGAACAGGACATAGTGGGCGAACAGCTCCCAGTCCAGCGCCCCGCACAGGGAGTCGGTCTTCCGAAGAAACAGGGCGTGGTCAGTAAATTGCAGGAACAGCTCAAAGGGATAGCAGTCCAGGTCGCTGTCCGGCAGATGATCCGCCAAGAATTCCATGGCCCGGCGGCGGGGGCCGGACAGGGCGGCCAGCGCCCCGCTCCATCGCTCCGCCATGTCAGTTTGTTTGGGACAGGCCCCGGCACAGCTCGTAGAGGGTGGTCACCCCCGCACCGGTGGCCCCGGGGACCTGGTACTCCCACCTGGGGCGGTCCACCCAGGCGGTGCCCGCGATATCCAGGTGGACCCAGGGGTGGCCCTCCGCGAACGCGCCGATGAACAGCCCCGCCGTGATGGCCCCGCAGCCGTCATTGGATTGGTTGCACAGGTCGGCCACCGGGCTTTCGATCATCTTTTTGTATTCCGGGAAGTCGGGGAAGCGCCAATACTGCTCTCCGGCCCGGGCGGCGGCGTTCATCACGTTCAGGAAGAGGCCCTCGTCATTGGTCACCAGCCCCGCCGTGGTGAAGCCCAGCGCGGCCACGCACGCCCCGGTGAGGGTGGCGATGTCCACCACCCGGTTCGCCCCCTCCTTCTCAATGGCGTAGGTCACCGCGTCGGCCAAAATGAGCCGGCCCTCCGCGTCGGTATTGTTCACCTGGATGGTCTTGCCGGACATGGAGGTCACCACGTCCCCGGGCAGGAAGCTGTCCGGGGAGATGCGGTTTTCCACCGCTGGGATCACCGCCACGGCGTTGACGGGCACCCGGTTTTCCGCCAGGGCCAGCAGCGCGCCGCACACGGCGGCCCCTCCGGCCATGTCGCCCCGCATCCCTTTCAGCCCGCCGGCGGTTTTGAGGCAGTAGCCGCCGGTGTCGCAGCACACCCCTTTGCCCACCAGGGCGATGGGGGCGGCGTCCGCTGCTCCGCCCCGGTAGCGCAGCACGATGAGCCGGGGCGGGTGGCCCGCGCTGTCCCCCACGGCGTGGAACGCCCCCATATTGAGGGCTCGGGTGTCCTCCTCGCCCAGCACCTGGGTCTCGATCCCCAGCGGCTTTGCCGCCTCGACCATGCGCTGGGCCATCCGTTCCGGGGTGAGGAGGTTGGCGGGGCAGTTCACCAGATCCCGGGCAAAGCACACCGCCCGGGTCACCGCCCCGGTCTCCGTCAGGATGGCGGCGGCATCCAGCCCGTCCGCGCCGGTGAGGTACGCGTCAAGGGGCTTGTCCGGGGCGTGTTTCCAGCTCTCCTGCTGGTAGCAGGCCAGATCCGCCCCCTGGGCCAGCGCGGACACCCCCGCTGCCCCTAGGGCCTCCGCCGCCGGGGCGGCGTTCAGCAGGACGGACTGCCCGCCCAGGCTCTGAATGGTCTTGACCGCTTTGGCGGCGGCACGGCGGACGGTTTCCGGCTTGGGCTTTTCGCCCAGGTTCACGATCAGGACGCGGCCCTGTATCCCCGTGCGCAGGGACAGGGGCTCCCCCTGCTCGGTCTCCAGTTCCACCCGCCATTCGGCGGGTTCGTTGTTCCACAGTTGAATCATGACAAATCCCTCCTAAATTTATATGTCGGAAGAGGCGCGCAGACGCACCTCCAGCACCGTGTCCACCGGGTCGGGCAGGACCGGGTCGGGCCCCAGGTCGGCAAAGGCCAGCTCCGGGTAGTCGCTGTGTACCCAGCTTGTGGACAGGGGCGCCTCGCTGCCGTCCGCCAGGCGGCGGATGGAGGCGACGCGGTCTTTGTCCACCCCGAACAGGGGCAGCGGCCCCACGGTGTTCTCAAAGATGTGATAGTACAGGGTGTCCCCCCGCCGGGTGATCCTGCCGTAATCCGGTTTGTCAAGCCCCGAGGGGCCGCAGCCGTAGACGCTGTCCCCGTTGCGCTCCATCCACCGGCCGATATCCCGGAGGATGTCCAGCGCCTGGTCAGGGAAATGCCCGGTGGCGTCCGGGCCCACGTTGAGCAGCAGATTGCCCCCCTTGGACACGCACTCCACCAGCTTTTTGATGAGCATGGGGGCGGGCTTATAATAGCGGTCTGCGGCACAGTAGCCCCAGTGGTTGTTCATGGTGACGCAGCTCTCCCACACCAGGGGCTGTCCTTCCGCGTCCAGCAGGCCGTGGGGCGGGACGATCTGCTCCGGACTGACGAAGTCCCCGTGGTAGGGAGTGGGCCTGCACGCCGCCAGGGAGCCGAAGCCCTCCCCGCTGACCTCCAGCCGGTTGTCAATGATGACGTCGGGCTGGAGGGCGCGCACCATCTCCATCAGCTGGGTGGCCCGCCACGCCTCCCCCCGGAGGTTGTCGTAGGAGAAGTCAAACCACAGCAGATCCAGTCTGCCGTAGTTGCTGCACAGCTCCCGCACCTGGGCGTGCATATAGTCCAGGTAACGGTCAAAGTCCCGGCCCTCGTTGTCATAGGCCGGGTCGTCCCGCATGGGGTGGTTGCGGTCTCCGTAATGGGGAAAGTCGGGGTGCCGCCAGTCGATGAGGGAGAAATACAGCCCCGCCCGCAGCCCGGCCTCCCGGGCGGCGTCCAGAAACTCCCGCACAAAGTCCCGTCCCGCGGGGGAGTTGGTGGACTTGAAGTCGGTATAGGCGCTGTCAAACAGGCAGAAGCCGTCGTGATGCTTGGCGGTGAGGACGGCGTATTTCATCCCGGCCCCCTTGGCCGCCGCCATCCAGGCGCGCATATCGCAGTGCCGGGGGTCAAACTGCCGGAGCAGCGGGTCATAGTCCTCGTTGGGGATGCGCTCCACGCTGCGCACCCACTCCCCCCGGGCGGGGATGGCGTACAGCCCCCAGTGGAGGAACAGCCCGAACCTGGCCTGGGTATACCAGGCCACCCGGCGCTCATATTCCTCCCGGGAAAACACATAGGGCATAGAAAACCCTCCTTTTACGTCCAATCCACCGGCATTCCGTTGACCGTCATGTCTTTGCTGGCCGGTATGAGGAGATACTTTTTGCCGTCGATGATCCGCAGCTCCACCAGGTGGCTGTGCTCCGGGTCGAGGGTAATGGCGGCGTCCTGGGTCTTGACCTCAAAGCGCTTGCTGTCGATGAGGTTGGCGGGGCTGAGCGCCGCCCCCTCGCCGAAGCGCTCCGCGCACTTTTCGCAAAAGGCGGTCACCTGTGCCTCCTCCGCCCCGCAGTCCTGGAGGATGTCGGCCACATCGTTGGCGGTGAGGGTCAGCGGCTCCGGGTCCCGGCTCTCCCTGTGCTGCTCGATCTGCTGGGACAGCTGTTCGTGGACGGCCTGAACCACCTCCAGGCCGCAATTCCCCGCCAGTGCCTCGGTGAGGGCGGACTGGAACGCCTCCCGCTGTTCACCGGCGGACATGAGCGGCTCGGTGTGAAAGACGGCGTCCAGAAACTCCTGATGGAGCTCGTCCGGCTTGCGGGTGTAGGTCAGGGCGTTGTAGATATTGGCCGCCCGGTCGTCAAAGGCGGGGAACAGGAAGCCCAGCTCCGGCGGGGCCACGAGCTGGCTGGGGAGGGAATTGTGGAACCCGTTTTCATCGGGGCAGTAGCGCAGCTCCAGCTTGCCGTCCTTCACCGGGCACACACAGCAGACGATGTAGGAGAACACCTGGTCGGAGGCGTCCGCCTGGAGCTCGTCGTCCTTGCCCCGGAAGGGGACGTCATAAGTATCGTGGGCCAGCAGGATCAGGTAATTGCTGTCCTCCATGTCCAGGGAGTCGATGACCTTTTGATAGAATTGCCGGCGTACCTCGCTGTCCTTCAGCCCGGAGTTCCGCAGGGCCATAAGCAGACGGTGCTCCTCGCTGTCCGCCACCTGCTGGGTGGAAAATTCGACGTCCAGCAGATTTCTCCCCAGGGCGCCGGAGAGCGCTTTTTTCAAAAAGCCAAGATATTGCTCGGCCTCTTCCTGGGGCATCATCCCCAGGGACTCGTCCAGGGAGGAGATGATCTCTTTCCGGCAGCTGACATAGCAGCCGTAGACGCGGCTGATGGCGTTCTTGTTCAGTCGAAAGCGGCGGCGCAGCTCGCTGATCTCTTTTTGGTTCATAGCAACCTCACACTCACAAATCAATTTCCCGCGTATTTTGGGAGACAAGACGCCCGGAGCGGCGGGATCACGCTGGGCGCTACCCTTTTTGGCTGGCCAGCCCCTCCAGGCTCTGCCCCTTCAGCGTCCGCTCCAACAGCTCGGGCAGCCGTTCCGGGGCGCAGGCAAAGCAGGGAATGCCCAGGCTGGCAATCCGCCGGGCGGTCTCGGGGTCATAGAACGGCTTGCCGCCATCGGCGATGGCCAGCAGCACCACCACCGTTACCCCGGAGGCCTTCAGCTCCTCCACCCGGCGCAGCAGCGCCGCCCGGTTGCCCCCCTCGTACAGGTCGGAGATGAGGAAGAACAGCGTCTTGGCCGGGGACTCCACCAGCTCCTGGCAGTAGGCGATGGATTTGGCGATGTCGGTGCCGCCCCCCATCTGGAAGCCGAACAGCAGATCCACCGGGTCGGCGCACAGGGGGGTCAGATCCATGATCTGGGTGTCGAAGGCCACCACGCTGGTTTTGACGGCGGACATGGAGGCCAGCACGCAGGACAGCACCGAGGAATAGATGATGGACTGCCCCATGGAACCGCTCTGGTCGATGTCCAGGATGATGTGCCAGCGGTTGATCTTGCTGGAGCGGTCGAAGAACCACACCCGTTCGGGGATGACCGCTTTCAGCTCAGGGTTATAATTTTGCAGGTTCCGCCGGATGGTATAGGGGAAGTCGATGGCGGAGGCCGACGGCAGGGGGGAGTGGGCCCGGCGGTTCAGCGCCGCCGTCACCGCCCGGCGCACGTCGTTCTCCAGCATCTTGTTGATCTCTTCCACAATTTTGCGGATGAACTTCCGGGCGGACTCCTTGGATTTCTTGGGGATCTGATCCTTCAGCATCAGCAGGGTGGAGGCCAGGTTCAGATCGGGCTCCAGCCCCTCCAGCAGCTCCGGCTCCAGCAGGAGCTGCTTCAGCCCCTTGCGCTCGATGGCGTCGTTCTGCACCACCGCCACGATCTCCGGGTCGAACAGGGAGCGCAGGTCGCCCAGCCACTTGGAGATGACAGGGGAGGACGGGCCGCGCCCTCCGGTGGGGCCGCCCCCGCCGCCGAAGCCCTCCCCCGGCCCGCCGTAGATGGCGGACAGGGCCCCGTCCATCAATAGCTCCTCCTGGGACAGCGCGCCGCCCCCCATGCCGGTGAAGGATTGCTCCGTCTCGGAGCCCAGAATCAGCCGCCAGCGGGATAGTTGTTCACTTTGTGCCACAGCGTTCTCCCTCCCCCTAAATGTCGTCGAAGTCGAACTCGTCCAGGCTGTTCAGCACCGCCTGTTCCGTCTCGGTAATGTCGTTCATCAGCACCTCCGCCGCCTGCTGGGGGTTGACGCCCCAAATCTCGCCCAGATTTTCCGCGATGTCGTTCTTTTCGCTGGGGGAGAAGTCGGCGAAGGCCCGCCGCAGGAACACCAGCGCCCGCCGGAAGGTCTCGTCATCCAGGCCGCTGAGGTAGTCGTCCAGCTGCTGCCACAGGGACAACCGGGCAATGAGGGCATAGCGGTTTTTGCCCGCCAGCCCCTCGAACCACCCCGCGCCCAGATCGGCGGGCACGCCGGGGGACAGCCGCCGGGCCACCTCACGGGAGAGAAGGGCCTTGTCTGCCTTTCCCCGTTCCAGCAGGATGGCCATGGCAAAGCCGGAACAGCGGGTGTTCAGATCGTCCCGGTCGGAGATGTCCGCCAGCAGATCCAACCAGCGGTTTTCCTCCAGAAAGTCGTGGCCCAGCTGGAGGGCGTTGAGCTGATCCATGGCGCGGGTCACCTCGGGGGCGGCCTTGGCGTCGCACACGCAGGCGTCTGCCAGCGTCAGGCATGAGCGCAGATAGAGCTGTTTGATGAGTGGGATAACGGGTGCCGGGTCAAATCGCCGCAGGTCGCCGTACCGAACCACCAGGGATAGCCGGGAGGCTGTCTCAGCCACCTCCGAAATGGCGGCGGAGTCCACGCTCAGCCCCTGTAGGACGGACAGAGCGTGGGCCGCGGCGGCGGGCATCCCGCACAAGAACGCGTCCTGAAAAATGGCGGCGGCTTCCGCGATGGAGCCGCTGTTGTCCGCCCGCTCCTTCAGGGCAAAGGCGGCGGCCCCCTCGATGGTCTCTCCCATGAGGGCGGACTCCACGATCTCGATCTCCGCCTCGGGCGTCCAGCGCAGCTCCCAGTACTCCCCCCAGTTGGCCCCGTCCTGCCGGGAGGGGAGGAGGTTGGCGAAATGCACCCCCAGCACCCGCAGGCGGTGGAGGAAGAAGGAGCGCCGCAGGTCGCCCAGCGCGGCCTGCTCCGACTTCACGTTCAGCTTTTCCCGCAAATCCAGGTCAAGGCGCTGTAATTCAGCGGTGCGGAATTTCTCCAGCCGCAGCTCCTTGAGCTGCCGGTAAAAGTCCTCCTGCACCGATGTGCGGGCCACCCCCTCCGGGAGGAAGCCGATCTTTTTGCCGATCTCCGTGTCCGCCGCGGCCAGGGCCAGCTCGGAAAAGCTGCCGTGGCCCATGGTGGTCACCGACGCATCCCGCAGGTCGGACAGGGTGGGGTATTTGCTCCCCCGCATGGCAGCCAGCGTGTCCGCCAGCCGCACCGCCTCAATGACCTCGGCGGAGGAGGTGAGATTGCCCGCCTTTCGGTGGGCGGCGGCAAGACGGGTCAAATAGAGGTGCGCCGTTTCCCCCGCGCCGCCCCTGTTGAGGGCGTTCCACAGCAGCTCAAAGTAGGCCGGGGCCTTGTTTCCCGCGCCATAGCCCGAGCGGGAGGACAGGCGGTAATAGGAATAGGGCATCAGTGTGACGCAGGAGTCGGCCCGGGGCAAAGCCTTTTCCTCCTCATCGGTCATGGGCTGGTTCGTCTCCAGCCCCGCCACGTGGAAGGAGCCGCAGACGCAGAAAATCTTTTCCGGGGAAATGCCAGAGGCGATTGCCTGGGCGATCACTCGCTTCATGTACGCCTCTCGGACGATGGTCTCCGCCATGTGTCGCCGGTCGTCCACAGTCGCCGCGCGGAGCTGCCGCCCGAAGGTGTTGTTGGCGGCCTGGAAATCCTCCGTCCCTTCTATCTGCTCAAAGGTGCGCTCCCAGAAGGTGTCGTGATCCTCCCCTGTCAGGGTTTCCAGGCGGCGGTAGACGCTTTCCGTTGTCTGGGCAGGCTCCTCGTGGTCACCTGAACCGTCATTGACGGCTTCGCCGTCAGCGACCGGTCCGGCAGTGGCGTCGTCACTGCCCCCCTCGGATTCGTTCCCGTTCTCGTTTCTTTCCTCGTTTTCCTCAGGGATGGGCGCAAACCAGGGCTTGATTCCCAGAAACACCGATGAGGGCAGATCCATGAACCGGCACTCCACCTTGTGCTCGTTGGCCCATAAAATGGCCTGGGCCTCCGGGGAATAGACGGAAAAGGGCCACAAAATCGTCCGTACCGGCGCTTCCTTGGTATAGGCCATGATGGCGGCGGGGAACTGGGTGTCCGGGTGGCACAGCCATTTCATCTGGTCGTTCAGGTCGCTGGGGCCCTCCACCAGCACCAGCTCCGGCTGGGCCGCGTCCAGCGCACCCCGCAGATGGTACGCCGCCGCCGGGGACAGGTGGCGCACACCGAATATGATCGGGCCTCCCATCACCCGTTCAGCTCCCGACAGGCGCGGTAGAGCGGCAGCCACTCGTGGCCCCGCTTCTTCATCACGTTCTCCAGATACTCCTTCCAGGTGACCTTGTCGTTTTCCTCATCCTTCACCACGGCCCCCTGGAGGGCGGCGGCCAGGTCACCGTCGGACACCCGGCCGTCCCCGAAGCTGCCGGCCAGGGCCATGGAGTTGGCCAGCAGGGAGATAGCCTCGGCGGTGGACAGCACGCCGGAGGTGGTTTTCAGCTTCTGCTTCCCGTCCAAAGTCGCGCCGCCCCGCAGCTCCCGGAAGATGGTGACCACCTTTTCCACCGTGTCCTCGTCGGGCTGGCGGGCGTTCAGGTCAAGACCGCTGGACAGCTGGGCCACACGGGTGCGCACGATGTCCATTTCGGTTTCCATATCCGACGGTGTGGGCAAAACCACGATATTGAACCGCCGCTTCAGCGCCGCCGACATATCGTTGACGCCCTTGTCCCGGGTATTGGCGGTGGCAATGACCGAGAAGCCCTTGGCGGCGGGCACCTCCAGGCCCAGCTCGGGCACGCTCAGCCGCTTTTCCGACAGGATGGAGATCAGCGCGTCCTGCACCTCGCTGGCGCAGCGGGAAATTTCTTCGACACGGGCGATGGAGCCCGTCTCCATGGCCCGGTAGACGGGACTTTTCACCATGGCCTCGGGGCAGGGGCCCTTGGCGATGAGCATGGCGTAGTTCCAGGAGTAGCGGATGTGTTCCTCCGTGGTGCCCGCCGTGCCCTGCACCACCTTGGTGGAGTCGCCGTTGACGGCGGCGGAAAGGTGCTCGCTGAGCCAGGACTTGGCCGTGCCCGGCTCGCCGATGAGCAGCAGGGCGCGGTCGGTGACCAGCGTGGCGATGGCGATCTCCACCAGCCGCTTGTTGCCCATGTACTTGGGGGTGATGTCCACGCCCTTGACCTTTACCCCGCCGGTGAGGTAGGTCAGCACCGACCGGGGGGACATCCGCCAGCCGGTGGGGACGGTGTCGGTCTCCGCTGAGATCAGCGCGTCCAGCTCGGTTTGATAAAGTTCCTCCGCCGGGAGGCGCTGTACGTTTTTATCTGCCATAGTTGATCTGCTCCTTTTTATGTGTCCTCATTTGTCCACTGTGCGATGTACCGCTTGATCTGGGCGTCGGGCCACAGTCCGCTCCTGGCCTTCACCTTTTTCGCCCAGATGAGGTCGGTGACTTCCCGGAGCTGGGCGGCTTTGTCTTTGTCAGGGATGGGCAGACGCTCCAAGACGGTCTGGATGGAGTAGTAGTTCACCTCACCCACGGCCTGGACCCGCTTGGACCAGTAATCCTTCCAGTCGGTCCAGCCCAGGTTCATCAGCGCGCTGGTGTAATTGGCGAACAGCTGACCCTCTCCACAGTGGATGGCCTTGTGGTAGAGATACTTCCCCAGCTTTTCGCCCGTCGGCCCCTCCATGGGCCGGGCCAGGTTCATGATATTGGCGTCCAGCCCGCCCACATCCATGAGCAGGTCATACCACCGGCAGTCCAGGGGATGGGGCAGGGCCACGCGGGGAGGCTTCTCCGAAGGGGCGCGGCCGAGGGTGGCGGGGTCGGCGGCGGAGATGAGGTACTCAAACGCGCCGTTATTTTGATTCCATAGGAGAGCCCAGGTCACATCCTTCAGGGCGGAGTGTTTATCCACCGGCTTTTTGAGGGAGAACAGGTGCTTTTTCCCTCGAAGGATCTCCTCGGTTCGGCGGTAGGCCCCCTCGCTGTCCTGGGTGAACAGGGCGGCACACAGCGCGGGGGCGGCCCAAACGCCGCCGTAACGCTCATACAGCTCGTTTGCCAAAGCGCACAGGCCGCGATCCCGGGTGAGCTGGATGGAGTGGAGCAGGGTATTTGGCACGGCCTGGCTGAAAGGGCGCTTCTCGGAGCCGACGAAGCACCAGAACTCCATCGGCTCTCTCTTTTTTCGTCCGTCCCGCTCTACCTCTATGTTTCGATCCAGGGCGGTTCCCAGGGCCGCGGCGTCGCGGTAAATCTGCCAGATCTCCGGCCCGGTCTTGCAATCCAGGGCAAAGAGCAGCTTGCTGATGTGCGCCCACACCTTCTCGTCCAGAGGAAAATCGGAGTTGTAGTGCTGCAAACCGCAGGAAAACAGGTCGGCGGTGAGGTAGGCGGCGGTCTTGGTGGGGGAGTGGCGCAGATGCTCCAGCACCGTGTCCGGCTCCTTTTCGGCCAGGGCGCGCCAGTAGGGCAGCGTCTCCGCCGTATCCAGACGGGCCAGCGCCCACAAAGCGGCGGCCTGGCAGTCCTTCTTCTCCGTCCGGCACAGCTCCACCAGCTTTTCCCAGTTCTCCAGGCAGTGGCGCAGGGCATAGATCAGCGCCTCCCGCACCTGCTTTTTGGCTTGGGGCAGGTTCTCCAGATACCAGGTGTTCTCCGCGCCCCCGGCCACGGCGTCTACCAGCTGCACCCGGCGCGCCATGTCCCTCTTTCCGGCGGGGTCAAAGCCCTCCTTCGCCAGAGGGAGTACCGCTCCGCCCTGGGCCCTGGCGATCATAAAGATTAGATCGGCCAGCTCGGCGTAGCTCTCCCCCAGGTGCTCCACCAGCGTGGGAAGGACCCGGTAGTCCCCGAAAAATTCCGGGTGGTTCTCGTAGGCGTCTTTGAGCTGGTTCATCCGACCGCCGCCGGTGCCGGTCAGAGCGTCCAGGATGGGCTGGAGCTGGGCGCGGGAGAGCTGATAGTATCGCCCGCTCCCGGCGGGCAGGGGCTCCAAATCGCCCTCCGCCCCGGTTTTGGCCTGGGTGTAGGCCACCGCGTCCACCAGGGCCAGCACGTCCAGCAGCAGACCGGGGCGCTGCTCCGGGGACGCGGCCAGCAACTTGGAAAGCCCCGCGTCGATCTTCCCGAACACCGGGCTGGCCGCCGCCAGGGGCTTCAGGGCCTCCGCCGCCCGCTGGAGGCGGAAGTCCTCCCCCAGCAGGGACACGCCCGCGATGGCGGCGTATTCCAACCGCTCTTTCACGTCATAAAGAGGCTGTAAATTCATGACCGCACCTCCTCAATACTGCAGCCGGATGATGTTGTCCGGCGTAACCACGCTGTAGGGGTGGAGGCACAGGGCCTTATCCCGCCCGTCATAGAACATCAGGCCGAACAGGGCGCTGCCCGCCGGGATGGCCCAGGGCAGCATCCCAAGCCGTTCGGTGCAGGCGTGATCCGCGCCGTCCTCGGGGCGGTTCCGGAGGAGGATACGGCCCCCTTGGGCGTCTTCCAACACGAACTCCTCCCCAATTTTACCTATCTTCCCCATGGGCGCCAGCACCGCCAGGAATTTGGGGGCCAGAGTGTTTTTGATCTTCCCCTTCACCAGCTTTGCCGCCGTCGCCAGATCGGGCTGGGCCAGGGCGGGGAGGGCGGCCTGCTCCTCCGCCGTCAGAGGCCGGGTGGACGCGTTGTCCCAGCGCACCCGGCGATCCCCCTCGCCAGGGTAGATGTACAGGGCGGGGATCTCCAGCAGGTCGAACCGGCTGTCGTCCCCCTTCACGTATTTCAGCGCCTTGACCGGGCGAAGATTCAGGGTCTGCCAGATCTCGCCGCTGTCAACGTCCAGCCACCAGCCCCGCTCCACGTACTCCTTTTTTGCCTCGTCATAGGATACGTCGAAGGAGAGCTGTACCAGCTTCGCGTTCTCCTTGAACGAGCCGATGGCCTTCAGGTCCTCCAGCTTCCACACGCCGCCCAGCGCCTCGAACAGGGCGGAGTCCTCGGCGGAGTAGTTGCCCGCCTCCAATTTGCCCTCCAAAAATACGCGGCCCTTTTTGATGGTAGAGCGCAGCGCCACCAACAGCCGCAGAGCCTCGGCGTAAGCCGCGTCCGCCCGGGCGGGATCCTTCTGCACGGTGCGAACCGTCAGGGCAATGCGGGTAAACGCCGTCTGGGGCCCGGTGAGATAGCAGCTCCCCAGATCCTTGGCCAGCTTGTCGAAGGTCTGGGCGGAGCTGCCCGCCAGGGTGCCGAGGCCGGAGGTGAGCAGCTCGTCCACCATTTTCTCCGCCATGTCCAGGCCCTCCAGCTGTTTCGCCAGCTTTTTCTTCTGGGCGGCGGCGTTGGGCTTCTTGGGCTTGGCGGGCGTTGAAGGCGCATCAACAGCGGCATCCTTTTTCGCCGCCCGGGCGGCCTGCTTGGCCCGTTTGTCGGCGATGTCCTGGGGGATGTCCGCGATCTCGAATCCCTTGCCCGCCAGGATTTCAAACATCAGCCCCAGGGCGTGCTTGCAGGGGAACTGCCTGCTGGGGCAGGAGCAGCGGCAGGTGGGAGGATCCGCCTGGGTGAAGTCGATGGACACGCGGTACGGATTCTTGCCGCTGCCCGCGCACTCGCACCAGTAGAGGGTGCCGTCCTCTGTTTTGTGGTGGGCGGAGAAGCTGCCCTTTTTCGACAGCTTCCGGCCGTTTTCCGCCGCCGCGGGGTTGGGCGCCTGGAGAAGGATGGCTTGTTCCGTCAGTTCCACGTCAAAGCCCCCCTTAAAAATCAGCCAGCGTGATGGTTTTGCCGCCCGCCAGACGGGAGGCTTCGGCGGCCAGGGCCATGACATGGCTCTCCACAGAGGCGTCTATGCCGGTGAGCCCCTGGGAGCCGCCGTCCGCGATGAGCCTGCAGAAGCTGGACATCAGGCCGAAGTCTCCGCCGCCGTGGCCGGAGTACTGGCCGCCCTCCTCCCGCAGGTCGATGATCCGCTCCGGCCGGCCAAACCGGCGGAGATGGAGGGTATTTTCCGTCATATCCCCCTCAATCTCGCCCAAAGTGCCCGTCACCTTGATGGTGCGGTGGCAGGACTGGGTGAAGGCGGTCATGGTAAAGGTGGCGTGGATGTGGTTGGCGAACTCCAGATTCACGGTCTGATGATCCACCACGTTGTTGTCACAGTGGAACACACAGCGCCCGTAAGGCCCTGTGCGCAGGACTTCCCGGAGCTTTTCCTCCGTGGGGTCGCTGACCAGCACGCCGCAGGGCCACCCTTTTCCGTTGCCGTGTACGCCGGTGCGGGGATCGGTGATGTAGATTTTTTCCGCGTCGTAGGGACAGTCCTCCTTGCACTCGCAGCCGTCCAGACAGCGCAGAGCCGCCCCAGCCGGGGCGTTTTCCGCCGTAAAATAGTCCAGCGCGCCGAAGCTCTGTACCTTCAGGCAGGGTTCCCCCGCCAGCCAGCGCAGGATATCCATGTCGTGACAGCTTTTTTGCAGGATCATGGGGCTGGTCTCAAGGTCGTTTCGCCAATTGCCACGGACAAAGCTGTGGGCCTGGTGCCAGTAGGCCACGTGCTCGATGGCGTCGATGGTCTCCAGCTTGCCGATCTCCCCTTGGCGCAGGAGTTCCTCCAGGACAGAGTAGAACCTGGTGTACCGCAGAACGTGGCACACCACCACCGTTTTCCCCGTCTCGTGGGCCTTTTTCTGAAGGGCGCGGCACTCCTCCAGGTTGGGAGAAATGGGCTTTTCCAGCAGCACGTGATATCCCTTGTCCAGGGCGGCCAGGGCGTTGGCGACGTGCTGCCGGTCCTGGGTGGCCACGATCATCACGTCGGCCAGACGCGGCTGGGCCAGCAGCTCCGCGTCGGAGGCAAAGCACCGCTCGGGCGGCACGCCGTACCGCTCCCGCAGCATGGCGAGGCGTTCGGGCCGGGTGTCCGCTCCGGCGACGACCTTCATCTCGTCCGGGTGCCCCTCCTGATAGGGGGCATAGGCCTCCAGACCCCGGGCTCCGCAGCCGCAGATGGCAAATGTGACAGGCTGTGACATATATGTTCCACTCCTTTGTATTCAATGGGTCTGCCGGGCTCCGGCCCGACGGTATATTCTTACATGATATAGCATACCTCGCCTTGCCCTGCCCGTCAAGCGGGGAACCGGGCTAAAACGGCGTTCAGCCCGTGGGGCGCTCTCCCAGGGCCTTGGCGGTCTGACCCGGCAGTCCCGTCTCCAGCTCCTCGTCGGTGAGAAACTCGGTCATCACGTGCCGGTACCGCTTGGGCATATGGGTGGATTGGCATTTGGGGTTGATCCGTCCCTCAATGGCGATGGTCTGAAAGTAGTTCCGCCACATGGCCCGGAACGCCCGTTCCTCCGTCCCGGCGGGGCCCATGCGGAAGTCCTCGGCGGGGAGGATCTTCCACCGCCCCCGGTCGGAGAGAAAGATCTCGTGATGGGTGCGGTCGTAGAGGGCCAGCCGCTCCCCGGAGTACCGCTCGGCAAAGTGGGGGGCCAGCAGGGGCAGCACCCGGTTTTTGGGCTCGATCTCCCCGGCCAGAATGCCGTCCAGGTCGGAAAAGCGGACGAAGCCCTTCAAATGATCCCATTCCGTCCACATTTTGGTCAGCGCCAGATTGACCCTGGCCACCACCGGGTCGCTCAGATCCTGCCGAACCCGATCCCCCTCCCGAAGCCCCCGGCGGATGAGCTCCAGCAGAGCCAGCTCCTTCTGGGGCAGGCAGGTCAAAAACCCCCGGGCGATGAGCTTTTGAAAGGCGGGGGAGACCCGGCGGGCCAGCGCGGCATAGAGCCGTTTGGCACGCCCCTCGTCTGTGGCCATCTCCCGCGCCTCCCAAAGGCTGGCCTCACCGTCGAGAAGCAGGAACTCCACAGGCTCTGTTTTGCGCTCCAGGGCGTCCCATACGCAGGTCAAAAAGCCGGCGAAGGAGCCGTCATACCGGTAGGCCGTCATCTCAGCCCACCTCCTGGCCGAACAGGGACAGCTGCTGCCAGCCGTCCCCGCCCAGTTCCATCTGCTCCAAGCCGGTCAGGCGGCGGTAAACGCTGTCCTGACTGAATCGCAGCCCGGGCAGCATCCGGCCCGAGCAGGTGATGAAATACTGCGCCCGCTTCATCACGATGCCCAGCCGCTTCAGCCCCTCGAAGGAGAGGGGGCCGTACCGCCGGGCGGCGATGATTTTTTGGGCGCCCCGGACCCCGATGCCGGGAACCCGCAGGATGGCTTCGTAGTCCGCCCGGTTCACCTCCACCGGGAAAAACTCCGGGTGGCGGAGGGCCCAGTCGCTCTTGGGATCCAGGGCCTCGTCAAAGTTGGGGTGGTCGTCGTCCAGAATTTCCCCGGCGGTAAAGCCATAGAACCGCAGCAGCCAGTCGGCCTGATAGAGCCGGTGTTCCCGCAGAAGGGGCGGCTTGAAGCCCACGGGCGCGGGCAGATTTTTATGGTCGGACACCGGCATATAGGCGGAGTAGAATACCCGCTTCAAGCGGTATTTCTGGTAAAGCCCCTCGGTCAGGGTCAAAATGTGCCGGTCGCTCTCCGGGGTGGCTCCCACGATCATCTGGGTGGACTGCCCCGCCGGGGCGAAGCGGGGGGCGTGGCGGTAGAGCTTCAGCTCCGCCTTGGACTGCTCCGCGCCGTCCCGGATCTGGGCCATGGGTTTGAAAATGGCGGTTTTGCTTTTATCGGGGGCCAGAAGCTGGAGGGAGGCCGCCGAGGGCAGCTCGATGTTGACGCTCAGCCGATCCGCCAGCAGCCCCAGCTCGTAGGTGAGGCCGGGATCTGCCCCGGGAATGGCCTTGGCGTGGATATATCCGTTGAAATGGTACTCTGCGCGCAGCAGGCGCAGGGCCTCGATCATCCGCTCCGTGGTGTAATCGGGGCTTTTCAGCACCGCCGAGGACAGGAACAGCCCCTCGATATAATTGCGCCGGTAAAACTGGATGGTCAGCTCCGCCAGCTCACGGGGGGTGAAGGCCGTCCGGGGCACGTCATTGGAGCGGCGGTTGACGCAGTAGGCGCAGTCGTAACAGCAGTAGTTGGTGTAGAGCACTTTCAGCAGGGACACGCACCGCCCGTCGGCGGAAAAGGTGTGGCAGCAGCCGGAATTGGCGGCGGTGCCGATGGTGCCCGGCTTGGCGCCCCGGGCCACCCCGCTGGAGGTGCAGGCGGCGTCGTACTTGGCGGCGTCGGCCAGGATCGTCAGCTTGTCCATAACTTCCACAGAATTCTCCCCCTTCCGGCCGGTGGGCGGACACAGCCCCCGTGTCGACGAGAGACAGAGGGATGAACCGCACAAAAATCAAACATCCGTACTCTTATTATAGTACGGATGCTTGGTTTGTCAAGCTCTATTTTTGAAAGGCGGGGTTTGGATCTTCCGGCCTTCGCTTTTTAGGGACAGCCGCTCTTGGCCGGTTCACGGATCACGATCTTTCCCTGGGCCTCCGGGTCGTCCATGACGATGTCGCCCACGGCGGGCGCGGTGATGGCACCGGAGCGGGGGTTTTTCACGCTGACGATGGGGGTGGTGACGGTGGCCTCCACCTCGGACTTTTCAAAGGAGAGGTCGGTGCCCTCCATTTCGCAGTCGATGAGCTTCAGCCCCTTACAGTAGCACAGCGGCTGCGTGCCGATGATCTTGCAGCGGATCAGGGTCAGCCCCTGGGAGTACCAGGCCAGGTATTCGCCCTTCACCACGCTGTCCGTGACGGTGACGTTCTCGGAATGCCAGAACGCGTCCTTGGTGTCAAATGTGCAGTGGTCGAAGTGGGCGTTTTTGATGTATTGGAACGAATACTTCCCCTCAAAGCGGACGTCGGAGAAGGAGAGGTTCTCCGCCCGCATGAAAAAGTATTCGCTCTCCGCGTCGCAGTTCCGCAGTTCCACGTTCTTTGACGACCAGCCGAACTCCGGGGAGCGGATATCGGTGCCGGTGATGGAGATATCGGCGCACTCCCGCAGGGCCTTGATGCCGTGGAGCTTGCTGTCGGTGATGGAGATGTGATCCGAATACCACAGGGCGGCCCGACACAGCTCGGTCATCTCCGAGCGGCGGATGGCCAGCCCGTGGACGTGCCAGAGGGGATAGCGCAGGTTGAAGAAGCAGTCCTCCGCCGCGATGTTGCCGCACTCTTTGAACGCGCTTTCGCCGTCCGCGGGGCCGTCAAACGCACAGCCGCGCACTGTCAGATCCTTGCTGCCGTACAGCGCCCGCTCCTGGTCAAAACGTTGATTTTCAATGATTTCCATGGTAAAACCTCTCTACTTGCCCAATTTTTCATACTGTGCGTCATTCACAGCCTCAAGCCGATCCCCTGCTCCACACCTCGCCAAAAAGTACGTCGGTTGTATGCTTCTTCAGCTGTGTAAATCTATTGTACTAGCATCTCCGCGAAATGTAAAGTGCCTGTTCCGAATTGCTTGTCATGCTTATTCCGTATGATGGCGGAAAGAGAGCAAAACGATCCGGGCAAAAGGTGAGCGCTCCTTTTACCCGGATGATTTGTGAGCCATGTCATTGTGATCAATGTCCCATATGGCTCCTATGCGGCGGAAGGGCGCGGAGTTCAGCCGTGGCCTGACCTATTTGCGGACGCAGTATAAAACCACAGGCCCGATCCCGCCGGCCGTCCATTCCTTCAGCGTAGGCTTGCGGGAGATCCCGGCGCGGGAATTGGTCAGGTTGTATACGTCAATGGCGCCTGCCCGGTATTGCAGGCAGACCGTGTGCATCCCCTGGCGGATGCTGCCCTTTTGGTTCCAGAACGTGAACAGGCAAGCATCCGCGTCCCGGGCATGGCGGTCGAACAGCGCCTCATCCGTGACGGCAGTGACCGTATAGCCTAACCGCCGAAATAGATGCTTTGCTTTCCAGGGGAGGGTGCCCAGCAGCCCGAACGCGGCGGCGGCCTTTTGGTCGCCCCATGCGACCACATCGGGGAAGGGGTGGGGGTTGCCCAACAGCAGCAGAGCGTTGTAAACCGCGATGACGCCGCATCCCGCCCGCGCGATATCCACAACGCCATAGCGCATATCTTTCACGGGCGGCAGACCCTGGCCGTTGATGGGCCCAGTGAGCTCAAATTGCCGGTTGAAGGCGAGATTCCGACCGGCGATCCCGGAAAATATGCCGTGCGTTCCGTCAAGCAGTCCCGCTATCGTCCCATAGGGGCGGTCCGTGCGATCCATGTTAAGACGGTATGACCGCGGTCCAGCAGCTCCGGCCATACAGATCGGTAAACCGATAAGTGGCCCGGGTGCTGCCCTCCAGCGGCACATCGCTGACGGCCAGCCCCTGCTCCGAAACGGTCAGCGCTTCGCCCAGCAGATAGCTGTCCTGATAATCCCCGTCGTAGCTGTAATAATCGCACAGGAATTCCAGGACGTCGCCGGGCTGGAGCCCGTCCTGGCTCTTGGCCACGGTGTCGGTCTCGCCGTCGTGGTACACCGTCCGCACCCCCGCTACGTAGCCCTGGGGCTGGTCGTTGTCAAACACCAGGATCAGCTCCGAGCGCACGCCGTTGTGGAGCACCGGCACCCGGCCCGTGATGGTGTAATTGGTGCCGTCGTCCACGGTGGCGGTGTGGTAGTAGGCCACCGGCTGGCCGTCGATGGCGAGCCAGCTTGCCCCAAGCTCCGCTTTGCCCAAAAGCCCGCCTTCCTCATCGAAGTCAAACACGTTGTCCAGTCCCAGGTCGATGTAGCCCTCGCCGTCGTCATAGAACAGGTTCAGCTCCAGGGAGTGAACCAGCCCCCACTGCTCCTCGCTCAGCCGGATGACGGGGACGCCGTCCGCCCCCTCCTGCCACAGCAGCGTTTCAGAGGGGAAGCGGGTTTCCTCCAGGTATTGGGCCAGCTCCTCGTCGCCCAGTGCCCTGTCGCTCAAAAATTCGCTGTTGCTGTCGTCCAGACCGGAAACGCGCCCAAAGGAGCCGCCCAGCAGATCGCTCAGCAAGGAGGAGATGTCGTTCGCGCTGCCGCCGGAGCCGCCGCCCAAATTGCCCAGCAGGGAGGACAGGGGCGACCCGGTGCCGCCGGACGCGGCCTGTCCACTGACCTCAAGGCTGGCAAACTGCCGGATGCACTGGATGTAGCCCTTGTCCATGCCGATTTGATTGAAGGTGGACGCCGCCTTGTCCACATTGGACGACTTCCGGTAGGGGAAGTAGATGGAAATACCGTAGGCGTTGGTCATGTTGGACGAGGCGCGGTTGTACTTCACCGCGCCCAGCAGGGCCTCCGCCAAAGCGTCCCCCTCTTTGGTGCCCAGGTTCTTCGCCAGGTGCACCAGATCCACCTGGTCGATCTGGCTGGACTGGGCGAACTCCCGGGCCCCGCTGCGGGCGTTGGACACGGTCTGGTACTGCTTGTCCTGGATCAGCTTGTTGGTGGATTTGGAGAAATCCGCCAGCACAGACGGCAGGGTGGCCTCCAGCTCCGCCAGGTCGATGACGGACAGGGTGGTGAGCTGGCCACGGCACTTCTCGGCGCAGGTGTCCACGAAGCTGTCCACGATCTGCTTGCCCAGCTCGATGGTGGGCATGGAGGTGTTTTCCCCGAAGGCGGTGAGCCAGTCGGTGTAATACCAGCCAACTCCCGGTTCGGTCTCCTCCGAGGCGATGAGATAGTCGGCGTACTGGGTGAGGGTCAGGGCCGTCTCCGCCGTGGCCATCAGGCAGGCGTCGAAGCCAATGAAGTCAAATTTTACGCCTGCGGCTTTCAGGGCGGAGTCCACCCCCGCCAGGTTCATGGAGCCGGTGGAGGCAAATTTTTCATCGTAGCCGTAGCCGCTGACGGAGCCCCCGCCGTGATCCCACAGGATCAGCTCATACCGGCTGGCGGGGTAGTTCTGGGTACACCACTGGATGTAGCCGGACAGGGTGGCGGGGTCGGTCATGGACACGCTGCCCAGATTGTCCCTCAGCTTGACCAGTTGGCCGTCCTTCACCTGCCAGATCTGGTTGGTGGAGCTGGAGACCACGTTGTTTTTCCAGCCCTTGCAGCCGCCGGTGTAGACCAGCAGATTGATGTTGCTGCCGAAACGGGCATTGAGCATCTCCTGGAGGTCGGCGGTGCCCATGCCGCTGCGGGACTCCAGGTCGGTGCCGCACATATAGACCATGATGGTGGCGGTGTCTTTGCCGTTGCCCAGCAGCTTGGTGTACTTTTCCCGGGCGTTTTTGGCCACAGAGGTGTCCAGGCGGCCGGTGTTGGCAGGGTTTTCCCAGCCGGAGGAGACGCTGCCGCCGCCCAGGCCGCTGAGCAGCTGGGACCAGTTTGTGCCGGTGGCGCTCCCGCCGCCCTGGTTTGTCTGCTGCTGTTGCTGCTGGCCCGTGGAGGGCGTCTGAGTCTGTGTGCCGGACTGGCCACCGAACAAAGCTGCCAGTCCTCCGCCGCCGCCCAGCAGCAGGGCCAGCACCAGGGCGATCAGTTTGCCGGCGC
>CAZCFU010000009.1:0-19303 GCA_964498005.1 uncultured Oscillospiraceae bacterium
GCTACAACGCCTATCTGGGCGCGCTGGAGGAGTGCGGCCTGCCGGTGGACGAGGATCTCATCGGCCTGGGCTACTTCGTGGCGGAGTCCACCCGGCAGAACCTGCCCAAGCTCATCGAAAAGGGGGCCACCGCCATCCTGTGCGCCGACGACAGCCGGGCGGTGGCGGCGTACACCGAGTGCCATGACCGCAGCCTTCGCATCCCCAGGGACGTGAGCATCGTGGGCTTTGACGACCTGCCCATCGCCGCCTATATGAATCCCGCCCTGACCACCGTGCGGCAGGACAGGCTGGCTTTGGGCAAATGCGGCTACTACGCGCTGCAATGCCTGCTGGGCGGCATGGATATTGACTCTATTATACTTCGGGCTCCGCTGATGGTTCGGGGATCCACCGGGCCGGCGGCGGTTCGCCCTGATCGATCTGCGGAGGAGGCTTCCCATGGCAGTGGAAAATGAGAGCGGCATGAGGGGTAAAAAATCCCTGTTCCCCAGCGTGACCGTCAACACGCTGAAGATCGCGGGCGCGATTCTGCTGACCCTGTACTTTTTCAGCGCGGCGGTGATCCAAAACGGCATCCTGCACGTGAACAGCTACACCCCCGCCCAGCTCAACGAGCTGCTGGGCGCGGATCCCCAGGCCATGCTCTGGGCGGGTATCGCGTCGGTGGCGGAAATTGTCGGTGTGATCGCCGTTCCCGTCTATGCCTACCTGCTGGTGCAGGGGGTGGAACACACCTCCAGCATGGGGAAATATGCCTTGTCTGTGCTGATTTTTGCCGTGATCTCCGAGGTGCCCTACGATCTGGCCGTCTACGGACAGGTATGGAATTGGGAGTCTCAGAACCCCCTCTGGGCGGTGTTCATCGGGCTCGTCAGCCTGTGGCTGATGAAGTATGTGGAGGGGCGGGGAGCCGTCTCCTATGTGCTTGGCGCTGTGGCCGCCCTGGGCGGCTGCCTGTGGACCATCCTGATCAACTGCAGATTCGGATGGGGCTTTGTGTTTATCGCCGCCGTCCTCTTCCTGCTGCGCAAATGGCGGACCCTGAGCCTCATCGCCGGACTGGGCGCCAGTCTGGTATACCTCACCGCGGCCATGGGCTTTATCCTCATATCTATGTGCAACGGCGAACGGCGGGAGGATGAGAGCAAGGTGAGCAAATATGCCTACTATGTCTACTATCCGCTTATGCTGCTGCTGATGGCGCTTTGGGTGAAGATACAGTGAACACACCCCAATGAAAGGATCGCGAAATTTGAAATGTGCCGTATGGGGCGGGAGCCGTACATAGTGACGGAAAGATTTGGAGAAACCGTATAGATCCGGGAAGGGCCCATTTGAATAGCAAACCGCCGCAAGCGCTTGGGAGACAGGTGCTTGCGGCGTTTTAGCTGGGCCAATGTTTTCAGAATTGGCAAAAATTAACCGTTAATATAGTTGTATTCCAAAGCCAAATATGGAAATTGCCGTTTTACCAGTGGACAATTTTCGGTTCTGGTGGTAAAATCAGAGATACTAAAATAGGGAAGTTATCCCCTTGGGAGGTTATGGCATGAAACACAGAGTGCTGAGTTTTATTGTCGCGTTGGCGCTGTGCTTGAACCTGTGCCCCGTGCGGGCGTTGGCCGCTGATGAGGGAACGGACAGCGGCCTGTGCCGGCATCATCCGACGCACACGGATGAGTGCGGGTATGCCCAAGAAGATCCGGAAAATTCGGGCGCGCCGTGTACGTTTGTCTGTCAGATCTGCCCCATTGAGGACTTGATCGACAAGCTGCCCGACAGCGTTTCGGAAGACGACCGCGAGCAGGTACAGGCTCAGCTCAGTGAAATTTACGCCCTGTATGATGAACTGACCGCTGATGAACAGCAGCAAGTGGACCTGTCGCCCTGTGAGTCCGTGCAAAAGCAGCTGGACGAGATGGATCCTGCGGAACCGGGCGGCGACCCCGACAGCGGCGCCTCGTCCGAGCTGTTCTATACATTAGCAAGGGATCGTAGTGAGCTCGACCCGTTTAAGGTATCGACCTTGCTGTACTTTGATACAGCCGAGTATACCTTCACCGGAATGGGTTCGGTCGCTGTACAGGTTACCGGAACAGGCAAGCTGTACCTCAAAGGTACGGTCATCGCCCCCAATAACGCCGGTGTGGAAGTCTTATCCGGCGGCTTTCTGAGCGTCACGGGGCCGAACACGTCCATTACCGGGAAGTCCTATGCCCTGGATATCGCCTCCGGCGCACAGGTACGTCTGTCCGCTGGCAGATATTTGGGGACGGCCGCCGCGATCCGGACAGCGGACGGCAATCTTGCCGCTCTTTTGGAACCGGGCTATGCCTACTTTGACGGCAATGGCAGCATACTTCTCCCGGCGGACGCGGCGAAGGCCAAGACAATCGTCATTGGCCAGTGTCCCGGCCATTTGGGCAAAACCTATACGCACACCTCCGGCGCCACAACGCACACCTGGGGCTGCCCGTACTGCGGCGTGGGCGAGACGGAGGCGTGTACCTTCACCTTTGATCAGAACGGAAACGGGGCCTGCGCCCTTTGTGGAAATGGGATCACCGTTGCCGTGGACGATGACGGCCTGGCCGGTCTGGTCTATGACGGCACCGTGAAGCCGGGGACCCCTCCCCCCATCACGGTGACCCTGACCGACGGCTCCGGCAGGGAGCTGGTGAAGGATACCGATTATACGGTAGCTTATGAGCCCCGGAAAGACGCCGGTGAAATTACGGTGACCGTCGCCGGCATTACGTTCAACGGGACCTTTACCAAGACGTACCATGTCGAGCAGGCTGAGCCTGGGATCAGGTGGGATGAGTCCACCTGCGCTGTGGACTATGACAGCAGGGGACTCCCGGTCGACAGCGCGAAGCTGCCCGAAATAACCATCACCATAACAGCCTCCGAAGATCTGCATCCATATCTCCAGTACTCCTACCGGAAGGTTGGAGATACGGAATTTACCGCCGGCCTGCCCACAAACGCGGGCGAGTATGAGGTCAAGGCATACATCCCGGAAAGCCAGAACTATAAAGCGGCCGAAACGGATCTGCTGACCCTGACCATCAACAAAATTCCGGCGGTCACGACCGCGCCCGCGGCCAAAACGCTGACCTACAACCGCGAAGCCCAGGAGCTGGTAACAGCGGGCGTTCTGAAGCCCGGCGCGGCCGCCGAGGGGACGAAGATCGAGTTTAAACTGGGTACAGACGGCACTTACTCCACGAATATTCCCACCGGCGTTGGCGTGAGTAGTTATAGCGTCTACTATCGGGCAGCGGACACGGAGAACTACAGCGGTGTTTCGGAGACATTGATCAAAAACCCGGATACAAAATATACAAGCGCGCGAATCAATCACAAAGAGATCACGCCTACGGTAGAACTGGAGTATAAGACGACTTTGTACACCGGCGGGGATAAGGAGCCGGTGGTCACCGTCAAGGACGGGGAAGCGGTAATTCCAAACAGTGAGTATGAAGTGACCTATACTGACAATCGAAACGTGGGCACGGCTACCGTCACAGTCAGCAATGCAGACAAAGGCAATTACAAGATCCTAACAGCTACCGCTACATTCAAAATCACATCCAAAGAGCAGGAGGCGCTGTCCATCACGAAGCAGCCCGACACAGTCACCTACGGGGATAAGTTCACCCTGGGCACGATCGGCGGCTCGGGCAGCGGCGATGTCACCTGGGAGATCATAGACGTTGACGGTGTAAAAGTCGCGGAGGTGGGCGAAAAGAGCGGACAGGTCACCATCGTTGGCGACGGCGAGTTCACTGTGAAGGCTACAAAATCCGGTAAGGACCCCGCCAACGCCAGCATAACCAATTACGATGACGCCACCGCGTCCTGGACGGTCACCGCAGAGAAAAAGAAGGTCACCGCGACGGTGACGGCGGAGGATAAATTCTACGGCGAAACTTACGGCGGCGGCGACCTGAAAGCGGCAAAGGTTCACGCTGTGGTGGAGCAGGGCGTTCTGCCCGGAGATGAGATCACCATTACCGGCCTGACCGGCACGTTCGAGGATGAAAACGCCGGTGTGGGTAAGACGGTGACGGTGGATACGACGGGCGCTGTTATTGGCGGCACGAATTTCGAGCACTACGTCGTTACCTATTCCAGCACCCCCGTCAAGGCGACGATCCACAAGGCGGTCGTGCATATCACGACAGAGCCGAATGCCGCGAACCTGACCTACAATGGCGAGGCCCAGGCGCTGATCGACGATTCTGTGCTGGACGTTGACACCGCGGGTGTGTCGGTGGAATACGCCCTGAGCGAGAACGGCCCCTATTCCACAGCGATCCCGGAAGGGATTAACGCGGGCGCTTACACCGTCTGGTACCGCGTCAAGGAGACCGACAATTACACCGGTTTGGCTCCGGCCAAGGTGGACGTGACGATCGCGCCCAAGCCGGTGACGCCCACGATCACGCTGAGCGGCGACGGCTTGAAGGAAGAGGACGACGGCACTTACTCCTACATCTACGACGGGAACGCGAAGGAACCGGCTGTCACGCTGACAGAAAGCGACGGAACCGTGATCCCGTCTGATCAGTACACCGTGTCGTACAGCGGCAATGTCAATGTAGGCAATGCTACAGTTACCGCTACGGCTAAGGCTGACGGCAACTACGAGTTCACTAATGCCCCTGTTACCACTACATTTGAGATCAAAAAAGAGCAGGCCAAGGTTCTCATCGCGCCGGAAGCGGCGGGCGACCCGTTGACCTTTAATAATCGCACCCAAAAACTGGTGACCGCGGGCACGGGGTACGGCGGTAAAATGGTGTATTCGCTGGATGAAGGGGATGAGAAGTCTTATTCGGAGACCATTCCTACCGGAATTGACGCCAAGGATTACACCGTATATTACAAGGTAGCGCACGACGGCAACCACAGTGATTCCGAGGTGGGTCAGGTGATCGTCACCATCGCTCCCAAGACGGTGAATAATCCGACCATTGAGCTGTTGGACGGTGATGGGAATCCCCTGGTCAGCTATACCTATGACGGCACCGCGAAAGAGCCCACTGTCATCGTCAAAGACGGCAGTACAGTGATTGACGAGGGCGAATACAACGTCATCTACAGGAACAACGCAGACGCCGGTGATGCCACGGTCAGCATCACCGACAAGCCGGGCGGCAATTACACCGTGACGGGTTCGGCAGTGTTCGTGATCGTCAAGGCGGACATTGAGTTCGATCCGGCCCCGAGCGCGGCTGTCATCACCTACGACGGCAAGTCCCACGAGCTGCTGGTTCCGGGCACGACCTCCGGCGGCGAGGTGCTGTACGCCCTGAACAGTGCGACAAGCAGCTACTCCGCCGCGATCCCCACCGCCGCCGAGGCGGGGGATTACACCGTCTATTATAAGGTCACCGGCGATAAGAACCACAACGATCTGGCAGTGCGGTCCGTGCCTGTGACCATCCAGCGCAAGGAGCTGACCGCCATCACCATCGAGCTGTCGCCCGAGGGCTTTGCGTACGACGGCACGCCCAAAATGCCCGAGGTCACGGTCAAAGACGGGAAGACCGTACTGCCCGAGGAGGAATACACCTGGTCGTGCAGCCCCGCCTCTCCCAAAAACGTAGGGACTTATACCATTACGATCAGCGATAAGGCGGGCGGCAACTATGATCTGAGCAAGCTTGAGGCTCCTGCCAACGAAGCGACCTTCACCATCGGCAAGATCCCGCAGGCAGAATTGGTCATTGGCGGGAAGCCCGCCGCCACCAACTACGGGGATAGCTTCCAGCTGACCGTCAGCGGCGGCAGCGGAAACGGCGAGGTGACCTGGAAGGCGACCGGCCCCGCCTCTGTAGACACAGACGGCAAGGTGACCATTACCGGCGTGGGCGAAGTGACGATTACGGTGGAGAAGGCCGCGGATACCAACTACCTCGCCGCCGAGACCCAGTGGATCTTCACCGCCGCGCCGATGCCCGTTGAGGCCGCTGTTACGGTAGATAATAAGCCCTATGACGGCAATACAAACGCCACTGTGACCTCCGCGGAGATCACCACAATAAACGGCGATGTGGTCACCATCGACCCTGACAGCATCACCGCCGCCTTTGATACCCCCGCGGTCGGAACGGGGAAAACCGTCACGCTGGATACCTCAAAAGTCAAGGTGACCGGGGACACGGCCAAATACGCTATCAGCTACCCAGGCACGGTGACCGCCGATATCACACTGGTGGCCGCGGAGATCACCACCGACCCCGCGGGCATCGCGCCGCTGACCTACAACGGCCAACCCCAGGCACTGGTCACGGCGGGCGAGACCAATGTGGGCTTTATCGTGTATTCTCTGGATGGGACCAACTTCTTCCCGGAGATCCCCACCGGAACCGACGCGGGCGATTACACCGTCTATTATAAGGTGGACGAAACCGCCGATCATACCGGCGTGGCGGTGAACGCGGTACCTGTGACCGTAACCATCGCCCCCAAATCCATCACCCCTGTGATCGAGCTGTCGGAGTCGTCCTATCTGTACGACGGCACGAAGAAGGATCCGAAGGTCACAGTCAAAGATGGAAAAACTGTGATCGATGAGGAGCAGTACAAGGTCACCTGGACGGATGCCGACGACAAAACGGTCACGGAATTGACGGCTGCCGGTACATATACGGCGACCATCGAAAATGTGACCAACGGGAACTACACGTTCTCCGAGACCACCACGGTGGAGATCGTCGCGGGTACTCAGGACGCCCTAAAGATCACCAGCAAGCCCGACCACGTCTATTATGGCGACACAGTCAAGACGCTGGACACCACCGGCGGCCCTGGAAACGGGAAGGTGACCTGGAGTATTGCGGCAGGGGAAAGCAGTGCCACGATCGACTCGAACACAGGTGAACTCACTATCAAGGGCACCGGCTCCATTACGGTTACGGCGGAGCGGACTCTCCCCAACTACGCGCCGGTAACCGATACCTGGACGTTCACCGTGGAGCCCAAGCCGGTCACGGCGGTGGTGACTGTCGCGAATAAGGTCTATGACGGAGACAATACGGCTGCGGTAACAAACGCTGTCGTGAACGATCTGGTAGACCCCGACAATGACACCATCACCATCACCGGCTTGAAGGGTACGTTTGACGATGTCAACGCCGGCAACAAGAAGACTGTCACGCTGGATCGCTCCGATCCCGGTTTCTCCATTACCGCCGATACCACCAAGTATGCGGTCACCATCCCCGACACGGCCCAGGCGAATATCACGCCCAGAGATGTCACCGTGACCGTCAAGCTGTCCGACCACGACCTGAAAACGGACAACGATGGCAAATACTACTACACCTACGACGGTACCGAGAAAAGACCTGCCGTTACAGTCACAGGTGTAGACGGCGATTACAGCGCCGCGCTCACAACCAGCGACTACGACGTGAGCTACGCCAGCAACAAGAATGCCGGCATCGCCGCTACCGTGACCGTCACGGCCAATGCCGACGGCAACTACAAGTTTGACGGCGTGACGGTGAGCTTCGAGATCAGGAACGGCGCCGCGGTGCTGACCGAAACTCCCAAGGCCAAGGATCTGACCTATGACGGCACCGCTCAGGATCTGGTGAACGTGGGCAGCGCCACCGGCGGAACGGTGGTGTACTCCTCCACCGGCGCGGCTGGCTCCTATTCGGAGACCATTCCCCAGGAAACCAACGCGGGCACTTACACCGTCTATTACATGGTAAAGGGCGACGCCAACCACGGCGATACCGCGCCCGGCCAGGTGTCCGTGACCATCAAGCCCAAGACGATCACCCCGAAGATCACGCTGAACCCGGCTTCCTATGAGTATGACGGCAATGAGTGCAAGCCCGCCGTCACCGTTGAGGGCGGGGTCAACACTGGCGATGATCTTGACCCGATTGCTGACACTGAGTACTCCGTGACCTACCAAGACAACACCAACGCGGGTACCGCGAAGGTCATTGTCAGCGACGCCAACGGCGGAAATTACATCGTCAACGGCACGGCCTACTTTGAGATCGCAAAGAAAGCTCCGGCGGTTACGCCCCCGGAGGGGAAAACCGGTCTGAAGTACAACGGCGCTGTCCAGGATCTGGTCAAGGCCGGTGTGTCCGACGACGGCACCGTGGTCTACTCGGTAAACGGCGGGAACTGGTCCGCGGCCGTCCCCTCTGCCTCGGCGGTGGGCGACTATGAGATCAGCTACAAGGTCCTGGGCAACGCAAACCACAGCGATACAGCTCCCGCTGCACTTGGTACGGTGACCATCGCCAAAAACACCGTGAACAACCCCACGATCACGCTGTCCTCGAATCAGTTCACGTTCAATGGTGGCCAGCAGAAGCCGACGATCACCGTCTACGATGATAACGGCCTCCTGATTCCGGAGAATGAGTACACCGTGGAGATCACCGGCGGCAAGAGCAACAATATGGTCGATGTAGATACCTACACCGTGAAAGTCACCACGCCGGACAACTCCAACTATGTTATTACAAGCAACAACACCCGGACCTTTGAAATCGTACCGGCGAACCAGGAGACCATCTCCATCACCGGCACCCAGGTTCAGGTCCGCTACGGCGACGTCATTCAGCTTGGCACGACGGGCGGCATCGGCGGCAGTACGGTGACTTGGACGGTCACCGATGCCGACGGCGGCGCGGTCAACAGCGACATCAGCGCTGCCGGGCTGCTCACTGTAAAGGACGTGGGCGGGCCCCTCACGGTGACGGCGAAGCGCTCCGCGGGCGGCAACTACAGCGACGTATCCGCCACGTGGGAGTTCAGCGCAGCCCAAAAGCAGGTGACGGCGGTCGTGACCGCGGATGACCGTAACTTTATCGCCGACGACAAGACGGCCACGGTACACGTCTCTGTACCCAACAGCGAGTTGGTGTCCGGCGATTCCATCAACATCATCGGCGTGACCGGAACCTTTGACAACCCCAACGTTGGAACCAACAAGAAGGTGACAATAGACAGCTCGAACGCGTCCGCCACCGGTACCAATGCGGATAACTATCAGATCATCTATCCCGCCGCCACCACCGCCTCCATCCTGGCGGGGGCCGCGACGGTGGATGAAGATCCGACGCCGAGCGTCCTGACCTACGACGCCAGCCAGGCCCAGGCCCTGGTCACGGCGGGTAAGGTGACAGGCGGCATCATGGTCTACTCCCTGGACGGCGCCAATTTCACCGCGTCCATCCCCACGGGCAAGGACGCCGGTATGTACACGGTTTATTTCAAGGCCCAGGGTGACGGCAACCACACCGACAGCGCGGTTGACTCCGTGCAGGCGGCCATCGGCAAGCAGACTGTGACGCCTCAGATCGAGCTGAAGCCCTCCGAGGCCAAGTATGACGGCAGCGTAAAGCACCCCGACGAGGTTATCCTCCGGGACGGCGACAACAACGTAATCCCGGCCAGCGAGTATAAGGTCACCTACGATACCACCGGCGACGCGAACTGGATGGACAAGGGCACATACACCGTCAAGATCGAGGACATCGACCGCGGCAACTATATCATTGCCGCTAACACCACAGCGACGTTCACCATCAGCACCACAGCGCAGAACCCGCTGGAGATCACCAACAAGCCCGGCCTCGTATACTACGGCGACACCTTCACCCTGAGCGCGGTGGGCGGCTCCGGAAACGCCGCTGTCACATGGAGCGTGGATGACGCTGGCAAGGCTGTTGTTGATATCGATGCCAACGGTTTCGTGAAGATCATCGGCACAGGTTCCGCTACCATCAAAGCGGAAAAGCCCGGCGGCACGAACTACGACACGGTGACGGCGACCTATCCCCTCAACGCGCTGAAGAAGCCCCTCACGGCCATCGTGACCGCGGACGACAAGGTGTATGACGGCGAAACTCCCGCCAAGGCCACGATCCACGTCACCTGGAAAGACGGCGGCCTGGTGGGGGACGACACCATCAACACCGCGGCTCTGGAGGGAACGTTTGACGATCCCTATGTGGGGCAGAACAAGACGGTGACGATCACCGGCGGCCCGATCGACAGCGACAAGTACGTCATTACCATCCCGGGCAGCACCACCGCGTCTATCCTCAAGGCGGACACGGCCGCGCCCGATTTGACGGCGAATGACCGTGAGTACGACAGAACCGCGCAGCCCCTTGTGACCGGCGGCGATGACAATACGGCCTACTCCGATGCCAGAGACGGCGTGTATTCCGCGAACGTTCCCACCGGGACCAACGCGGGGACTTACACCGTCTGGTACAAGGAGCTGGGCGACGCCAACCACAACGATTCCGCGCCCCAGGCCAAGACGGTGACCATCCGCCCGAAGAGGCTGAACCCTGTGAGCATCACCCTGTCCGGCAACGATTTGCAGGATGATGGCAGCGGGAACTACTCCTATGTGTACGACGGCGCCGACAAGAAGCCCACCGTCACCATCAAGGACGGCGAGGCGGTGATCCCGGCCAGCGAGTACACGGTCAGCTACGGCAACAATAAGAATGTCAGCACTGAAACCGCGAAGGCCACTGTGACCATCACCAGCAGCGCGGGCGGCAACTACACCTTTGACGAGCAGACCGTGACATTTGAGATCACCAGTGCCGGCGCGCGGCTGACGAAGTCTCCAGAGGCGAGGGACCTGACCTACATCGGGCCGAATCAGCTTCAGGAGCTGGTGACCGTGGGCGCCGCCACTGGCGGACACATCGAGTATTCTCTGGACGGCGTCACCTACAGCGAGAGCATCCCCAAAGGGGAGACTGCGGGCACCTACACCGTGACGTATAAGGTGGTGGGCGACGGCAACTACACAAGCGGCTCTGAGACCTGGACGGTCTCCGTGACCATCAAGCAGAAGGAGGTCGTCAGCCCGAAGGTCACCGTGACCGGCACCTATACCTATGACGGCAACCCGCAGGAACCGGATGCCGCTGCTGTCACGGTGGAGGACGGCGCTACAGTCATTCCGGCCGGCGAGTACACCGTGTCCTTCCGCGACAACGTCGAGGCCGGTAGGGCGACGGCGGTCATCACCAACGCCAACGGCGGCAACTACATCGTCAACGGTACGGGCGCCTTTATCATCGGGAAGGCCGACGCGTCGGTCGAGGCACCCCCCACCGGCAAGGAAAACCTGCCCTACAACGGCGCCGCCCAGGCGCTGGCCGAGGCGGGCAAAGCGTCCGGCGGGACCATGGTGTACTCCCTGAGCAAGGACGGCGAGTATTCCCCGGTGATCCCCACACAAACTGCTGTGGACACTTACACCGTCTGGTACAAGGTCCAGGGCGACGGCAACCACGACGGCACTGATCCCGCCTCGGTAGACGCTTCCATCATCGTGAACGCCGTGACCGATCCCACCATCCAGGTAGTGCCTGAAACGGCGACATACAACGGAAAGAAGCAGGGGCCGACAGTCACGATCAAGGACAACAACGGTTGTGAGATCAACGGCAGTGAGTACACGGTGACCTATACGGACGGCGAGGGCAATGCCACGACCGACCCGACTGACGTTGGCACCTACACCCTGACCATCACCGCCACAGGCGCCAACTACGACTTTACCGGCAATACCAAGACCGCCACATTTGAGATCCTCCCGGCGGACCAGACCCCGCTGACCATCACCAACACGCGGGAGCGCGTCTGCTACGGCGACAAGATCCTGCTGGGCACGACCGGCGGCAGCGGCACAGTCACTTGGAAGGTCGACGACGGCGCGCCTGCCAGCATTGGCAATGACGGACTGCTCACCATCACGGGCGTGGGCTCCGTCAAGGTCACAGCCACCAGTAAGGCCGCTGGCTACGCCGATCAGACGGCCACTTGGTCGTTCTACGCGGAGAAGAAGCCGGTCACAGCCGTTGTGACCGCGGAGGCCAAGACCTATGATGGCGAAAAGGACGCCGCTGTGACCGCTACGCTCCAAAGCAGCGACCTGGTAAACGGCGATACTGTAAAAATCACGCTGTCCGGCAGCTTTGAGGACCCCAACGCCGGAACGGACAAGAAGGTGAAGGTCAACAGCACAAGCCCGGACTTCACTGGCAGTACGGGCAATTATGGAAACTACAGCATCACCTATCCCGCCACGACCACCGCGTCGATCTTCAAGGCGGACGTAACAGACGTGACCGCTCCGACGGCTAAGACCGATCTGAAGTACACCGGCATCGCGCAGGCCCTGGTCACAGCCGGTTCCTCCACGCAAGGCACCCTGGAATACTCGACGGACGGCCTGACCTATTCCGCCAGCCTGCCCACCGGCACCGACGCGGACAGCTATGACGTCTGGTACCGGGTAAAGGGCGACGGCAACCACAATGACAAGGCGGGCACAAAGCTGGAAAACAGTGTGACCATCGCCCGGCAGGAAGTGACGACCCCCACCATCGAGTTCACGCCCACCGGCGTGCCCTACGACGGCGCGGCGCATAAGCCGGAGGTCACGGTGAAGGACAGCAATGGCCGCACCATTCCGGACAGCGAGTACAGCGTCGATTATGGCAGCACGGACTGGACAAAAGCCGGCGATCATAAGGTTACGGTCAAGAACAATGACGGCGGCAATTACATCGTTTCTCAAGCAGAAAAGACCTTTACCATCCTAGCGACGGGCCAGAGCACGCTGTCGATCACAAACAAGCCCGGTACTGTCTGCTACGGCGACACCTTCACTCTCAGCGCGGTGGGCGGCTCCGGCGCGGGAACGATCAAGTGGGAGGTTACAGATGGAAAAGAAATTGCCAGTGTCAGCGATAACGGCTTAGTCAAGGTTTTGAAAGCTGGCGGCCCGGTTAAGATCACAGCCAGAAAGCTGGCCGACGGCAACTACGGCGAAGCGACCGACACTTGGACATTCAGCGCGGAAAAGAGGCCCGCCGAGGCGGTCGTGACCGCCAAGGACAAGGCGTTTGATACCACTGACGATGCCGAACTGGTCATCACCTGGAAGGCCGGAGACCTGCTGAAGGGCGATACCATCACGCTGAATCTGACCGGAAAGTTCAGGAATGCCAACGTCGGGGACAACAAGACTGTCAATATTGCCGGTGAGGTTCCCGACAGCGACAAGTACGAGATCACCTACAACAAGACCACGACCGCCTCCATTACCCCGGCAGCCGCAAAGGTGAGCGCCCCGACGCCCATAGATGATCTGACCTACACCGGCAGCGCGCAACCTTTGGTCAACGCCGGCTCTGCGACAAACGGGACCATCCTGTATTCTCTGGACGGCATCATCTACGGCCCGAACGTTCCTACGGGGAAAAACGCGGACACGTATACGGTCTGGTACAAGGTCACTGGCGACGAAAATTACAAGGATGTTGCCCCGGCTGTGATACCTGTGACCATTGACCCGAAGACGGTGAGCGGCCCCACGATCGAGCTATCCTCTGAGACCTTCGACTACGACGGCAGCCCGAAGAAACCTGACGTTGTTGCGGTCAAGGACGGCACCATCACCATCCCGGCCAGCGAGTACACGGTGGGCTACAGCAACAACGTGAACGCGGGCACCAACGCCAAGGTCACGATCAGCGATGCCCCCGGCGGGAACTACAACGTCAGCGGCAGCACCACCTTTACGATCAGGGCGGGCGTGGCCTCTCTGAAGGATGAGCCGAAGGCAAACAACCTGACCTACAATGGCTTTGCCCAGGAGCTTTTGACCCCCGGCACGGCGGTCAACGGCCGTGTGGTGTATTCCGCATCGAAAACCGGCAGCTACACCACATCGATCCCCGAGGAAACCAACGCGGGCACCTACCAGGTTTGGTACAAGGTGGAGGGCGAGAACGGCGCCGAAGTCAGCGACGCCGACGCCGCGCCGCGTTCCAAGACGGTGACGATCCAGCCGAAGCAGGTCACGCCCATTGTCTTGGTGAATGGCGGTTATAACTATTCCACGCCCTATGCCGGCAGCCTAGTGACGCCCAATTTGACCGTCATCGTGGAAGGCAAAACGCTTACCAGCGGGGTTGACTATTACCCGATCTACAGCAACAACGACAAGCCCGGCATCGCAACGGTCATCGTGCAAAATTTGGCCGGCAATTACCAGTTCACCGCGGTCGCGACGTTTGAGATCACAAAAGCCAAAGCGGAATTTTTGCTGCCGCCAAGAGCTGTCTCTGATCTGGTCTACACTGGAGAATCCCAGAAGCTTGTTAGGGCAGGTACTGCAAAAACCGGCGGAACGGTAGTTTACTCTCTGGACGGCAGTATCTATTCCCCCTCGATTCCTAAGGGGACGGAAGTGGATGACTATGTGGTCTTTGCCAAGGTGCTGGGCGATGAAATGTATGCGGACAGCGATGTTGTGTTTGTCGATGTGTCCATCGGCAGGAACACGATTGCGGCGGACAAACTGGACGTCACCCTGTCCGACGACAGCCTCACGCACACCGGCAGCGAATTGAAGCCCACCGTCACGGTCCGGGATGTGGAGAACAACGTCACCATCTCGGCCGGCGAGTACTCGGTGAGCTACAAGAACAACATCAACGTGGGCCAAGCCGACGTGACGGTTACCAGCACGACCAAGAACTACAGCTTCAGCAAGACCGTCCACTTCACCATCACGGAGGGCGACGCCCCCAAGCTGACCATCACCGGCAAGCCGGAAACCGTCTGCTACGGCGACACCCTCAAGCTTGGCGCCACCGGCGGTTCCGGTACAGTGACGTGGAGCGTCGAGAGCGGAGACGCCGAGTCGAAGGGCGGCGGCCGGTTTGAGATCAAGGGCCCCGGCAGTATCACGGTCAAGGCCGAGACCAGCGACAGCTTCGACACCTGGTCGTTCTACGCTGACCCGAAGCCGGTCAAGGCAATCGTGACGGCGGCGAGTAAGCCCTATGACAGCAACACGACTGTTGCCTCCTGGACTGTTTCCATCATCGGCCTGGTCCCCGGGGACAACATCGGCGAAGGCAGCATTACCGCGTCGGGCTACTTCACGGACGCCAACGCCGGGACAAACAAGACCGTTATCATCACCGGCCTGAACGTCCCGGACGCCATCAGCGCGAAATATGACATCAGCTGCCCCGACACCACAACGGCATCCATCACCCCGAAGGCCGCGGAGGTGACGACAGCACCGGAGAAGATCGACGGCCTGAAGTACACCGGCCAGCCCCAGACCCTGGTCACCGCCGGCGCGGCGGCAAACGGGAACATGGCCTATTCTCTGGACGGCATCAACTACAGCTTCACCGTCCCCACGGGTACGGACGCGGGCGGCTACACCGTCTGGTACAAGGCCGTCGCCGCCGATGAGAACCACAAGGACAGCGCGCCGGACACCGTGACCGGCGTGACGATCGGCGTGAACACCGATACGCCCACCGTCACGTGTGTGCTGGATACCTTCCAGTTTGACGGCACGGCGAAGATGCCCACCGTCGTGGTTCAGGACTCCGCAAAACGCATCATCCCGGAGAGCGAATATACCTATACCGTGACGTTTGGTGAATCCGCTGAACCCGTCACATCCGCCATCGCGGTGGGTACCTACACAGTGACCGTCAAGGACAAATCCGGCAGCGGCAATTATGAGTTCAGCTCTCCCGTGACCGGAACCTTTGAGATCGCGGCGTCCAGCCAGAACCCGCTGTCCATCGTCACCGAGAAGCCCTCCAACGTCTATTATGGCGACAACTTCCGCCTGAGCGCCATGGGCGGCTCCGGCAGCGGGGCGATCCGGTGGAGCATTGAACAAACTGGCAATATTGCCAGCATTGACGGCAACGGTGTGGTGACCGTGACCGGAACGGGCGGATTTACCGTAGAGGCGTACCGGGAGGCCTCGGACGGCTACAGCAAGTCCAACACGGCCAGCGTACCGTTCTACGCGAACCCGAAGCCGATTACCGCTGTCGCGACGGCTGTGAGCAGAGGGTATAACACCGAAAAGACTGCTGATGTAACGGTTACCGTGCCTGAGCTCAACGCCACGATCCACGTAACGGGCACCTTTGACGACGCGAATGCCGGAAGCGGCAAAACTGTCACGATCGTATACGGCGAGGGTGTAAAGGTCACAGATCCCAAGTATCAGATCACCTGGCCTGAAACAACAACAGCGTCGATCTACAAGGTGGACGCGCGGATCGAAAACGCGCCGCAGCCCAATCCTGGCTCCGAGAACAAGGGCCTGACCTTCACAGGAGAGGCCCAGCCCCTTGTCACCGGCGGCACGACAGTGGGCGGTATCGGCACGATCGTTTACAGCACCAGCCAGAACGGCGTGTATTCGACCACCATCCCCACAGGCACCGGCGCCGGAACGTACAGCGTCTGGTACAAGGTGGCGGACAGCGTCAACTACACCGGCATCCCCGCCGCGGAGGTGAAGGTGGAGATCAAGAAGGCGGATCCGAAGATTACCGGCAATCCCACGGCAGCCGGTAAGGAGGGGCAATTGCTGAGTGAAATTCCTTTGAGCGGCGGTTCGTTCAGCGTTTCCGACGGCAAGTTTGCCTGGGCGAACGGCAACACCCCAGCCGTCAATGGCGCTGAGTATGATGTGATCTTCACGCCGGGCGACACGGCCAACTACAACACGGTCACCATTCAGGTCAAAGTCACTTTGACCGAGCAGTCGTCCCCAAGCGGCAACAGCAGCAGTACGAATAACACGCCGGCTATCAGGCCGGAAACGCCGAGCACCTCCAGCACTCCGACCCAGACCACCGTCCAGAACGGCACGGCGAGCACCGTTGTGAGTACCACAGACGGCAGCAAGCTGGTGCAGGAGGCAGTGGTGAACCAGAGCGGGAACGTGGTCATCAAGCCGGAAATCACCGGTAATGTGACCAAAGCGGAGGTCTCCATCCCGTCCTCGACGGTAAGCCAGCTTGGCAGCAAAACGGACGCGGCACTCACCGTCTCCTCTCCCGTCGCCGACGTGACCATCCCCAACGGGGCACTGGGTACATTGTCCCAGGCGGGCGGCACGGTCAGCGTCGTGACCGAGCGGGTGGAGCAGTCGGTGGTGCTGACCCTGGCCGCGGGCGGCGAGACCGTGGAACAGGTCCCCGGCGGCCTGACCCTCACCGTCCCGGTGGAGGACGCCGGTCCCGGCACGGTGGCCGTCCTGGTCCATGAAGACGGCACCCGGGAAACCGTCCGGAAATCCATTGTGGAGGACGGCATGATGAGCATTCCCCTGAGCGGCTCCGCCACCGTGGAGATCGTAGACAACAGCAAAGACTTCGCCGATGTCCCGCCAGAGAGCTGGGCGGCCGACGCTGTGGATTTTGCCAGTTCCCATGAGCTGTTCGGCGGTACCAGCGCGACGACGTTCAGCCCGGACCTGGCCATGAGCCGTGGTATGCTGGCCACCGTGCTGTACAGGCTGGAGGGCAGCCCGACACTGGACCTGACCGATTTGTTCAACGACGTCAGCAGCGACGCATGGTATGCGGAGGGGGTCGCTTGGGCCGCGGAGAACGGCATCGCAAGCGGTTACGGCGGCGGCCAGTTCGGCCCCAACGACAGCGTCACGCGGGAACAGTTTGTTGTCATGCTGTGGCGGTACGCGGGCAGCCCCAAGGCCGGCGGCCAAGTCCTTGATTTCGTTGACGCGGATCAGATCAGCAGTTTCGCCGTAGAGGCGCTGAGCTGGGCGGTGGAGAACGGTATTCTGCGCGGTAAGGGCAACGGCATGCTTGACCCAAGAGGGACGGCCACCCGTGCCCAGGCAGCGCAGCTACTGAAAAACTTTATGGAGAACACCTGATAGAAGACGTCAAAACCGCCCTGTACCGAAACTGGTACAGGGCGGTTGATTTATGTCCCAAACCATTTCCACGAATATTATGTGATTGGCTTGATTGAAGGCGGGGAGCGTGTTTTGTCCTGCAAAAACCAGGAGTACACCGTCACAGCGGGCGATGTCCTCCTGTTCAACCCCGGTGATAACCACGCCTGTGTCCAAAGCGACGATGGAACACTGGACTATCGGGGCATCACCATCACGAAAGAGGTCATGCTTGACTTGGCGGAGGAGGTTGCGGGCAGGCGGGAGCTATCCGAATTTTCTCGTAACGTGATTGCTGATGAAGAGGTCGCCTGCTATCTGCGTCCGCTCCATGAGCTGGTTATTCCATGAATCCCATCGGTTTCAATCCTTTTAGCAAGCATTGGTAGAGAAGCTCTGCGAGGAGTTTTATCTCCTTGCGAGCCAACAGTAGTGCGGCAAAAAATATGCCCCCTTTGTGTATCAAAATCACAAAAAGGACAGAAAATATTTCCAATATACCAAAGAAAGGAGACGTGATATTCCGTTGGAGATCAATGTCAGGGATGACAGGAAGATTGTAGATATTTGGCTGACGAATGAAGAACAATGTTATCTGAAAAATGTGAAAAATGCGAGATTAAAGTTGAAAAGGGGGAGCAGTCATGGAATACCGTATGATCGATATGAGCACGTATCCCCGTCAGGCTCACTTTGCCTACTTCAACGCCATGCCCGATCCATATGTGGGCGTGACGGTGGATGTGGAGGTCGGCCCTATGCTGGACGCGTGCAGGAGAGAGGGCTGGCCCTTCTTCCTGAGCTTCCTGTACTGCGCGGGCCGGGCGGCAAATGCCGTGCCCGAACTCCGGCAGAGAATCCGGGAGGGCGGTATCATCGAGTTTGATGCCTGCGACACTTCCCACACTGTGCTGCGGGACGACGGCACATACAGCTACTGCCGCCTGGACTGCATGGAGCCTTTCGACCGGTTCCTGCCCGGGGCAAAGCGGCGGCATGAGGAGGCCAAGGGCCGGGTCAACCTGGATGACGGCGAGGACGGGATCAGTTTGCTGTTCCTCTCCTGCGTACCCTGGCTGCACTACACCGGGCTGCGCCAGCCGGTTCCCACGCCGGCGGACAGCAACCCGCGCATCACCTGGGGAAAGTACATGACGGAGCACGGGCGCACCACCATGCCGGTGACGCTGCTGGCAAACCATGCCCTGGTGGACGGCGTCCACATCGGCGCGTTTTATGACAGGCTCCGGGAAGAGCTGAACCGTTTTGCGGAGGGAAGACCATGATTGAGCGCTTTGACATCGCCGGCTACTGCCGCATTTCAGTGGACGAGGAGCTGAACCGCGACAACACCTCCATCGAAAATCAGAAGGCCATCATCGCGGACTTCGTCAAGCAGCGATTCCCTGACGGCACCCTGACCTTCTACGAGGACCGCGACCGATCCGGCTACACCTTCGACCAGCGCCCCGGCTACCAGGCCATGCGCCGGGAGCTGGTGTCCCACAAAAA